>JAICUS010000404.1 GCA_025935735.1 Solirubrobacteraceae bacterium
AGCCCGCGCACGTGCTCGCGGCGCAGGACCTTGTCCTCCAGCCGCGGCGCGACGGCGGCCAGGCCGGGGCGGCGCTCCAGCGTGGTCACGCCGTCCTGCGCGGCGCGCTCCAACACGCGGCGGCGCGTGCCGGGGCGGTCGATCAGCAGCACGTCCGGGCGGGCGGAGCGCAGGCGCTCGGCCGCGGCGGCCAGCGACCCGGGGGTCAGCCGCGCGCCCGGCTCGAGGAGCCACACGTACTCGCCGGCGGCCGCGGCGATCGCGGCGTCGCGGTCCGCGTTCACGAGCACCTCGACCTCGGCCAGCTCGGGGCCGGCCAGCGCCGCGGCGAGGTCGCCGGAGCCGGTGACGACGAAGCTCACGAGTGGGGGCGCCGACATTTGCGGCCGCCAAGGTAACAGCACGAACTATGGTCCCTGGGGTGACCGAGCGTCCGCATTCCGCAGGCGTCGTGTGGCAGCGCCCGCGCGCGAGCCGGGAGGACCGCACGCACGCCACGGGGCAGCTCGGCGGCACGGTGTGGCTCACGGGCCTGCCGGCCGCGGGCAAGTCGACGATCGCCTTCGGCGCGGAGGCGCGGCTGCTGTCGTCCGGCCGCACGGCCTACGTGCTCGACGGCGACAACGTGCGCCACGGCCTGTGCGGCGACCTGGGGTTCGACGCGCACGCGCGGCGGGAGAACGTCCGGCGGGTGGCCGAGGTGGCCGCGCTGTTCGCCGACGCGGGCGTGGTGGCGATCGTCGCGCTGATCAGCCCCGAGGCCGGCGGCCGCGACGCGGCGCGCGAGCTGCACGAGCGGGCCGGGCTGCCGTTCCTGGAGGTCTTCGTGGACACGCCGCTGGACGTGTGCGAGCGGCGCGACCCCAAGGGCCTGTACGCCAAGGCCCGGCAGGGCCTGGTCAAGGGCTTCACCGGCGTCGACGCGCCCTACGAGCGCCCGCGGGCCCCCGACGTGTGGCTGCGCACGGCGTCGGAGACGATCGAGGCGGACGTCGACGCGGTGCTGGAGGCGCTCGACCGCGCCACCGCCGCCCTGCCGCGCGCCTAGGAGGGCGTCCGTCATCCGGCGTACCGTCTGGCCGATCGACCGGCGCGACAAACGGCGAATCCCGGTGTTGTGCAGCCCGATGCCCCTTCGTCTCGGCGCCCTGCTCGCCGCGGCGGCGGTCGCGCTGACCGCCGCGCCCGCCCGCGCGCAGACGCCCACACCCACCCCCACGCCGACGCGCACGCCGACCGCGACCCCCACGCCGACGCCGGCGCCGCCGTCGGACCCCGTGATCGGCGCGGCCGGCGACATCGCCTGCGACCCGGCGGACGCGAACTTCAACGGCGGCGAGGGCACGCCCGGGCACTGCCAGCAGAAGGCCACGTCCGACCTGCTGGTCAAGGCGAAGCCGAGCCTGACGGCGGTGCTGCCGCTCGGCGACACCCAGTACGAGGAGGGCATCCTCAGCACGTACGCGCTGTCGTACAACCCGACCTGGGGGCGGCTGAAGGCGATCAGCCACCCCGCCGTGGGCAACCACGAGTACTTCGGCGGCGCGGGCGACGGGGCCGGCTACTTCGACTACTTCGACGGCATCGGCGCCCAGACCGGCCCGGCCGGCCAGCGCGGCAGCGACTACTACAGCTACGACATCGGCGCCTGGCATTTCATCGTGCTCGACTCCGTGTGCTCGCGCGTCGGCGGCTGCGACCCCGGCTCGCCGCAGGAGACGTGGCTGCGGGCCGACCTCGCCGCGCACCCGAACGCCTGCACGCTGGCCTACTGGCACCACCCGCGCTTCACCTCCACCGGCGTCGGCTGGACGTCGATGGACACGATCTGGCAGGACCTCTATGACGCCGGCGTGGACGTCGTCCTCAACGGCCACATCCACCACTACGAGCGCTTCGCGCCCCAGACCCCGGCCGGCGCGCTCGACCCGTCCTACGGCGTCCGCGAGTTCATCGTCGGCACCGGCGGCAAGAGCCAGCAGGGCTTCCCGGCGACGCGGCTGCCCACCAGCGAGGCGGCGGCCAGCGGCTTCGGCGTGCTGTTCCTGACGCTGCACCCGGGCAGCTACGACTGGAGCTTCGCGCCGATCGACCGCGGCGGCTTCCACGACTCGGGCTCCTACCCCTGCCACGGCGCCCCGCCGCCCCGCCCGGCCACCGCGGCCACCGGGGACGCGTTCGCCACCGGCAAGACGTCCGCCCGCATCACCGGGGCGCTGGACACCGGCAACCAGCCGACCACCTACCACTTCGACTACGGGCCCTCGATCTTCTACGGCGCCTCCACGCCCGACGCGTACGCGCCCGGGCCGGCCGACGGGACGCGCCAGGTGGCCGTCCGCCTCACCCACCTCAAGAAGAACCGCGTCTACCACTACCGGCTCGTCGCCAACAACGCGAGCGGCGTCGTGTTCGGCCCCGACCGCACGCTGCGCGCCGGCAAGCGGACCTCCTACCCGGCGGCGATCGCCCGCACGAAGGGCCTGCTCGCCTACTGGCGGCTGGACGAGAGCGGCTTCGCGTTCGACGACAAGGGCGACAGCCTGGCGGTCGGCTCGGGGAGCATCCCGCAGGTGGAGGGCGCGCTGGTGGGCGACCGCAGCCTGGCCTCCGCCTTCGACGGCGCGACCGCCTCGATCGAGGCCGACGGGCCGGTGGTGACCCACTCCGCCACGATCGAGGGCTGGTTCCGCTGGACGGCCGGCGACGTCATCCTGCGCGACGACTCCTCGGCGGGCGGCTGGCTGATCGGCAGGTCCGGCTCCAAGCTCGGCTACCGGGTCGCCGGGCGCGTGTACCGCACGACGCGGGCGATCGAGCGCGTGCGCGACGGCGCCTGGCACTACATCGCGGTGACCAAGTCCGGCTCGTCGGTGGCCATCTACGTCGACGGCCGGCGCGTGCACCGGGGCAGCGGCGCGTCCGACGCGCCGCCGACGATGCCCTGGCACATCATGCGCAACGGCCCGTTCGAGGACCACGCGGCGGGCCTGGCCGACGAGGTGGCGATCTACAACCGCCGGCTGTCGCGGAAGACCCTCGTCGCGCACTACCGCGACGGCGTGCGCCGCCATCCGCCGGCCACCCGCGTCAAGGGCCCGGACGGGCCGACGAACGACGCCGCGCCGACGTTCCGGCTGCGCGGCGGGAGCGCGGTGCGCTGCTCGCTCTACGGCCCGGGCACCCGGCGGACGCTGACCGGCTGCGCCTCCGTCTCGAACTTCGGGCACTTGGCCGACGGGCACTACACGCTGACCGCCTACGCGATCGACGACAGCGGCCATCCCGACCCGAGCCCCGTGCACCGCCGCTTCGTGGTCGACACGGTGACGCCGACGCTGGGGCTGACGGCGCCGGACAAGGTCCCGTCGGGCCTGCGCCGCAGCGGGCTGCCGCTCCGGGCGACGTGCTCGGAGGCCTGCACGGTGGTGGCGCGGCTGTCGGTGGCCGCCGGCGCGGCGAGCCGGCTGCACCTCGGCCACGGGCGGGCGGTGCTGGGCAGCACGGAGATCAAGATCGGCGGCGCGGGAACGAAGCCGCTGCGGATCCGGCTCACCGACCGGGTGCGCAAGCGGCTCAAGCACCGGCACGTGCTGGCCGCGACCCTGCATGTGGTGGCCACCGACCGCGCCGGCAACGCCCGGGCCGAGCGGCGGGAGCTGACAGCCGGCTGACACTCAGGCCGCGGGGCGCCGCGGCCGATGGATGAAGCGATGCGTTCCCTCCTCGCCGTCGTGGGCGCGGCGCTGCTCGCGCTCGTGCTCGCCCCCGCCGCCCATGCCCTGCCGGGCCAGGGCTCCTGCACGCTCCAGCCGGGCTCCGCCCCGTGCCTGACCTGGACGGGCAAGGTGACGTGGATCAGCGACGGCGACACGGTCGACGTGGACGTCGACGGCGACGGCACCCGCAAGCCGGTGACCGTGCGGCTGATCGGCATCCAGGCGATGGAGCAGAGCCGCTACAGCGCGGTGGCAAGCCGCCGGCGGGGCGACTGCCACGCCGTGGCGGCGACCGACCGGCTGGAGAGGCTCCTGCGCCGCTCGCACATGCGCGTGCGCCTCGCGGCCCAGGACCCGGACGCCAAGAGCTTCGGCCGCCCGTGGCGCAACGTCGCCGTGCGGGTGCACGGCCACTGGCGCGACGCCGGGCGCATCCTGCTGCGCGAGGGCCTCGTGCTGGCCATGCCGAACGCGATCGAGTACGCGTGGAACCACGACTACGAGCTCATCAGCGAGCGCGCGGCGTCTCGTCACGTCGGCCTGTACGCCGACCACTCCTGCGGCGCCGGCCCGAGCGCGGGCGCCCGGCTCTCGCTGCGGCTGACCTGGTCGGGCCGCACGCCGCGCTACGCCACCGAGAACCTCGACGTCGACGACGAGTCGGTGGAGATCGACAACGCCGGCCCGTTCGACGTGCCGCTCGGCGGCTGGTGGGTGCGCGACTCCGGCCTGCGCCGCTACACGTTCCCGGCCGGCGCGGTCGTCCCCGCGGGCGGCGCGGTCACGCTGTTCGTCGGCTCCGGCACCGACACGCCGACGCGGTTCTTCTGGGGCCTGCCCTCCTCGATCTTCGGCGACTTCAGCGACGACGGGCGCTGGCTGGGCGACGGCGCCTACGTGTTCGACCCCCAGGGCGACCTGCGGGTCGAGAGCATGTACCCCTGCCTGGCCGGCTGCTCGTAGGCTGGGCGGCGCGATGGCGCCGCCCCCGCTGACGCTCGGCACCGCCGGGCACATCGACCACGGCAAGACCGCGCTGGTGCGGGCGCTGACCGGCGTCGACACGGACCGGCTGCCGGAGGAGAAGGCGCGCGGGATCTCGATCGCGCTCGGCTACGCGCCGCTGTCGCTGCCGTCGGGCCGGCGGCTCTCGGTGGTCGACGTGCCGGGCCACGAGCGCTTCGTGCGCACGATGGTCGCGGGGGCGACCGGGATCGACCTCTACCTGATGGTCGTGGCCGCCGACGACGGCGTGATGCCGCAGACCCGCGAGCACGCCGCCGTGCTGGCCGCGCTGGGCGTCTCCGTGGGGGTGGTCGCGGTGACGAAGGCCGATATGGCGTCTCCGGACCGGGCGCTGGAGGAGGCGGCGGCGCTGCTGCCCGGGGCCGAGGCGGTCGCGGTGTCGGCGCGCACCGGAGACGGGCTGGCGCAGTTGCGGGTGGCGCTGGAGCGAGCCGCAGGCCTGGTGACTGGGCGCGCCGGCGCGGGCGGCGGGCTGCGGCTGCACGTCGACCGGGCGTTCTCCGTGCGCGGCGCGGGCACCGTGGTCACCGGCACGCTGTGGTCGGGCGAGGCGGCGCGCGGCGCGGCGGTCACCGTCCTGCCCGCGGGCCGCCGGGCCCGCGTACGCGCGGTCGAGGTCCACGACGCGCCCGTCGAGCGCGCGGCGGCCGGCCAGCGCGTCGCGCTCAACCTCGCCGGCCTCGACCGTCACGAGGTGGCGCGCGGAGACGTGATCGTCGCGGCCGGCGAGGCCGCGCGTTCGCCGCGGGGCGCCGCCCCGGCCCAGGCGCCGTCGCGGGGCGCCGCCCCCCTCGGCGCCCGGCCGGTGGTCACCTATCGCGTAGACGCGGCGCTCGCCTGGGCGGCGGCCGAGGCGCGGCCGGACGGCGGCGCGCGGGTGGCAGTCCACCACGGCACGCGTGAGGCGGCGGCGCGGCTGGTCGAGCTCGGCGGGCGGTTCTTCCA
>JAICUS010000410.1 GCA_025935735.1 Solirubrobacteraceae bacterium
CGGCGCGAGGCGCACATGCGCCAGGCGATCCGCGCCACGCTGAAGGGCGGGGCCGAGCGGATCGCGGTCGTGTGCGGCGCCTGGCACGCGCCCGCGCGGGCCGAGCTAGGGCCGGCCGCCCCGGATGCGCGGACCCTGCGCGGACTGCCCAAGGTCAAGGTGGCGGCCACCTGGGTGCCGTGGACGTACGGGCTGCTGGCCCGGGCGAGCGGCTACGGCGCGGGCGTCGACTCGCCCGCGTGGTACGACCAGCTCTTCGACGAGGCCGAGGACCCGGTCACCCGTTGGCTGGCCCGGGCGGCGCGGCTGCTGCGCGCCGAGGGGCTCGACGCGTCGGCCGCCCAGGTGGTCGACGCCGTGCGCCTGGCCGGCGCGCTCGCCGGCATCCGCGACCGGCCGCTCGCCGGCCTGGACGAGCTGCTCGACGCCACCCGGGCCGTGCTCTGCCACGGCTCCGAGGTCCCGCTCCGGCTGGTCGAGGCGCAGCTCGTCGTGGGCGACCGGCTCGGCGAGGTCCCGCCGGACACGCCGATGGTCCCGCTCCAGCAGGACGTCGCCCGCGCCCAGCGGCGGCTGCGGCTCAAGCCCGAGGCGTCGGTGCGCGAGCTCCGGCTCGACCTGCGGCGCGACATCGACCGCGAGCGCAGCCGGCTCCTGCACCGCCTGAACCTGCTCGGCGTCGAGTGGGGCACTCCCGTGGAGAGAGATCGCCTGGGGGCCCACCCGACCGGCAACGTGTCGCGGCGCCGGCCGCCAGGAGCGCCTGCCGGTCGGGCACCCCTGGGCGGCGCGCGCGGGACGTTCCGGGAGGCGTTCCGGCTCGAGTGGCGGCCGGAGCTCGCGCTCGACCTCATCCACGCCGGCCGCTGGGGGACGACGGTCGCCGCGGCGGCCGAGAGCCGGGCGCTCGCGCTCGCCGCCGAGCGCGAGCGCCTCGCGGACCTCGCGCGGCTGGCGGACGCCGTCCTGCTCGCCGACCTGCCGGTGGCGGGCGTGATGGAGGCGCTCGCCGCCCGCGCGGCGCTGGACCGCGACGTGACCGACCTGCTCGGAGCGGTCCCGCCGCTGGCCGGCGTGCTGCGCTACGGCGACGTGCGCGGCAGCGACGTGGCCGGCGTCGGCGACGTGCTGCGCGGGATCGTGCTCCGGGGCGCCATCGGCCTGCCCGCGGCGGGCGCCGGTTCAGACGAGGAGGCCGGCGCGGAGCTCGCCGGGCTGGTCGACGCCGTCAACGGCGCGCTGACGCTGCTGCAGGATCCCGAGTTGACGCGGTCCTGGCAGGAGGCGCTCCAGCGCGTCGCCGCCGGCGACAGCCAGCCCGGCGTGTTGGCCGGCCGGGCGACGCGGCTGCTGCACGACGCGGCGCAGCTGGAGCCCGGCGCGGCCGCCGCGGCCATGGCCCGCGCGCTCTCGCCCGGCGAGCCGCCCGAGCGCGGCGCGAGCTGGATCGAGGGCTTCATCGGCCCGAGCGGGCTCGTCCTGGTCCACGACCCGGCGCTGCTGAGCGTGCTCGACAGCTGGATCCAGGTCGTGCCCGACGACGCGTTCACCGCCGTGCTCCCGCTGCTGCGCCGCGCGTTCTCCTCTGTCCCCGCAGGCGAGCGCCGCCGCCTCGGAATGCACCTGCGAGCAGGCACTTCCAACCTAAAGGGGACTGTCCCCTTTAACGTCGAGCGGGCCGCGCCGGCGTTGGCCACCGTGGCCCGGCTGCTGGGGGTGGGCGATGAGTGACCCGCGGCTGCGGCGCTGGCGGCTGGTGCTGGGCGGCGAGGAGGCCGACGGCACCGAGGTGCGGCTGGCCGGCGACGACGCAGCGATGGACGGCGCGCTCGACGCGGTGTATGGCGAGCGGGCCGGCGACCTGAGCGGATCGGCGCCCACGGTCGCGCGCTGGCTGGGCGAGCTGCGGGCGCGGTTCCCGTCGGGCGTGGTGAGCGTCGTCCAGCAGGACGCGATCGACCGCCTCGGGCTGCACCAGCTGCTGCTCGAGCCCGAGCTGCTGGACGCGGTCACGCCCGACGTCCACCTCGTGGCCACGCTGCTCAGCCTGCGCGACGCGCTGCCGGCCGAGAGCCGCGAGGCCGCCCGCCGGGTGGTGCGCGAGGTGGTGGAGGACATCGAGCGCCGGCTGGCCGACCGCACGCGCGCGGCGGCCCGCGGAGCGCTCGACCGCGCCGCCCGGACGAGCCGGCCGCGCCACGCCGAGATCGACTGGGACCGCACGATCCGGGCCAACCTGCGCCACTACCGGCCCGAGTACGGCACGGTGATCCCCGAGCGGCTGGTCGGCCACGGCCGGCGCCGCCGCGCGCTCGCGGCCGAGCTCATCCTCGCGCTGGACCAGAGCGGCTCGATGGCCGCGTCGGTCGTCCACGCGGGCGTGCTGGGCGCCGCGCTCGCCTCGCTCCCGACGCTGTCCACTCGCGTGGTGGCGTTCGACACGTCGGTGGTCGATCTGAGCGACGAGCTCCAGGACCCGGTCGACGTGCTGTTCGGCATCCAGCTCGGCGGCGGCACCGACATCGACCGCGCGCTGGCCTACTGCCAGAGCCTCGTGAGCCGGCCGGCGAAGACCGTGCTCGTCCTGCTCAGCGACCTCTATGAGGGCGGCGACGACGGCGCGATGCTGCGCCGCGCCGCGAGCCTGATCGCCGCCGGCGTGCGGCTCGTCGTCCTGCTCGCGCTGTCCGACGACGGCGCGCCCGGCTACCACCGCGAGAACGCCGCCCGGCTGGCCGCGCTCGGCGCGCCGGTGTTCGCCTGCACGCCCGACCGCTTCCCGGACATGCTCGCCGCCGCGCTCGCCGGCCGCGACGTCGGCGCCTGGGCGGAGTCCGCCGGCATCCCGGTCACCCGCGCGGCGGGCTGAGCGCCGCCAGGAAGCGCAGGATGCGCGGCCACAGGTCCGCCTTGGCCGCGGCGTCCGCGCGCGCCGAGCCGCCGAACTCGTCCTGGACGGTCGGCGCGGGCACGTAGGGCAGCGCGACGCCCGCGAGGTGCCCGGCCCGGGGGTACGTCAGCGCCGTGTGGGCGAAGCGGAAGTGCCGGTCGCGCAGCCGCTGCTCGATCTCGTGCAGGGGGATGTCCAGCAGGTGCTTCGGCACGCCCGGCGCCGCGAAGTACGCGATCGAGAGGGTCGTGTAGCCGTGCGCGGCGAGGAGGCCGGCCTGGTCGACCATCGTGTTGCCGCCGTCGGAGCCGCCGAACAGCAGCACCGCCGGGTGCGGCCGGCGGTTGCGGGGCGTAAACAGGTCGCCATAGACGCCGTCGCGCTCGACGGTGAGGCGGCGCAGGCCGACGGCTGCCGGCGTCACGCGGCGCGGCACGGTGGCGCGTGCCACGGTCCGGCCGCCCTGGACCACCGACAGCGCCACAGGACTCGGGCCGGTAGGGGGCGGCCGGAAGTCCTGCGGCACGGCGGGGCGCGGCGGGCGCATGCCCCAGAGGAACCGCATGCCGGCGACGCCGCGCAGCCGCACGGACGCGTGCATTGGCGCTGCCGACGTCCACACCGTGCCCCCGAGGTCCGTCCAGCGCGCGCGCAGCGTGGCCGGCCCGTCGAGCCCGCGCACGTCGACCTCGACAGGCGAGTCGGCCAGCGGCGACCCGGCGTGGACCGCCAGCGTCACCCGCTGCGAGCCGCAGCCGGCGGCCAGCAAGGCCAACGCAAAATAGAGCGGCGATCCTCACCGCTGCCTACCTGCCCGCCCGCGCGCCGCGTCAGTCTCGGTTCCAGGCGGGCGTGCGCCGGGCGAGGAACGCGGCCATCCCCTCACGCGCCTCCTCGCCGGCGAACAGCTCGGCGGACAGCCGCTCGGCCTCGGCGATCGCGGCGGACACGTCGGGCAGCGCCAGCCGCCGGACGGTCTGCAGGGCGCGCGGGCCGGCGGCGGCGATCGCGGCGATCTCCGGGTCGAGCGAGTCGCCGAGCCGGGAGACGAGGCCGAGCGCCTGCGCCGTCTGCGCGCCGAACGGCTCTCCGGTGAGCAGCCAGGGCAGCAGCGGCCCGGGCGCGAGCTTGGGCAGCGTGACCGCCAGCACGAGCGCCGGCGCCACCCCGACCTTGACCTCCGAGTACGCGAACGTGGCCCGCGCCGAGGCGATGACGATGTCCGCGCAGGCCACCAGGCCCATGCCGCCGCCGCGCACCGGCCCGTCCACCCGGCAGAGCACCGGCGCGGGGTGGGCCCACAGCGCGCGCAGCAGCTCGGCGAGCCGCGCCGAGTGATCGCCCCCGGCCGCGCGCTCGCGCAGGTCGACGCCGGCGCAGAACACGGGGCCGTCGTGGTCGAGCACGAGCGCTCGGGCGTCGCTCGCCCGCACGTGGTCGAGCAGCTCGTCCAGCAGCTGCAGCGACAGGGCGTTGCGGTTGTGCGGCGAGGCGAGCGTGACGACGTCGGCGCCGGAGCGGCGCTCGCGGCGGCTGAGGGTCATGACTCGTAGCGGTAGAAGCCGTGGCCGGACTTGCGCCCCAGCCGGCCGGCGGCGACGAGGCGCTCGAGGATCGCCGGCGGCCGGTAGTCCTCGCGGCCGGACTGCTCGCACATGCTCCGGAGGTTGTTCAGCCGCGCGTCGAGGCCCACGAGGTCGGCGAGCTCGAGCGGGCCCATCGGGTGGCGGTAGCCGAGCCGCATCGCCTTGTCGATGTCCGCCGCCGACGCGACGCCCTCCTCGACCATCCGCATCGCCTCGTTGCCCAGCAGCAGCCCGAGCCGGCTGGTGACGAAGCCCGGCGCGTCGCGCACGACCACCGGGTCCTTGCCGAGGCGCTCGGCCAGCGCCAGCGCGTCGGCCACGGCGTCCTCGCCGGTGGCCTCGCCCACGATGATCTCGACCAGCGGCATCCGGTGCACGGGGTTGAAGAAGTGCATGCCGACGAACCGCGGCGAGTCGCCGCACGCGTGGGCCAACCCGGTGATGCTCAGCGTCGAGGTGTTGGTCACGAGCAGCGCGCCCGGCGGCGCAGCGGCGGCGACCCGGCCGAGCACGTCCGCCTTGAGCGCGGGGATCTCGGGCACGGCCTCGATGACCGCGGTGGCGTCCGCCACGTCGAGGTGCTCGGTGAGCGTCAGCCGCTCGACCGGGGCGCGGCGGGCGATCGCCTCGCGCGCCGCCGCCCGCGCCTCGGCGTCGACCTCGACGAGCGTGACAGGCAGGTCGGCCGCAAGAGCGACGCCCGCGATGCCACGTCCCATGGTTCCGGCGCCGATCACCACGAGCGAGGCGGCGCGCGGAGGCGCCGGGTGCGGCGAGCCGGCGCCCGTCATGACGCGGCGGGCGCGCGGCGCAGGGTCGCGCGGTCGACCTTGCCGGTGCTCGTGCGCGGCAGGTCGCCGACGTAGCGGACGTCGCGGGGGTAGGCGTGGCCGCCGACCTTGGTCCGCACGTGCTGCTGGAGGCGCTCGGTGAGCTCGGCGCCTCCGGCGGCGTCGCCGCGCAGGCGCACGAACGCGGTGACGACCTGCCCGCGCGCCGGGTCGGGCAGCCCCACGACCGCGCACTCGGCCACCGCGGCGTCGAGCAGCAGCGCCGCCTCCACCTCCGCGGGCCCGATCCGGTAGGCGCCGCTCTTGATGATGTCGTCGGCGCGGCCGTGGAAGTACAGCTGCCCGCGCTCGTCCGCC
>JAICUS010000396.1 GCA_025935735.1 Solirubrobacteraceae bacterium
AAGAGCCCGTGCAGAGGAACCCGACCCCGGCCGAACGGCGCGAGCTGACTGAGCTGGCGTTGGCGGCCCGCGACGAGCTGGGCGAACCGGCCCACAGACTGTGGAGGTTTCGATGGGCGGGTTGAGAGGTCTACTGAGCGCCGTCGGCGGTCTGCTGTTGGGTGTCGGGGGCCTGCTGAAGGGCCTCGTGACCGGGCTGGGACGGCTCGTCCGCCGCCTCTTCTGAGCGGCGAGGGCCGGTGATCACCGCCCGGGAGCCGTCTGCTTGGCTCCCCGCCGCAGCCTGCGGACGGCGATGAAGCCCGCAAACGAGGCGCCGGCGAACACGGGCAGGCTCACGAGCAGCGGCGCCCGCTTCCCCGAAGCCTTCCGACCCGTGTACACCGCGATCGCCTTGCCACCCTTGCCCGCGGCCTGACCGACGCCGCCCGCCCCCTGGGCGATCCTGGCCGGGCCGCTGCGCTTGACCTTCTTGCCCACGGAATCGGCGATGCGCGCCCGGGTGCTCTTGCGGCGTCGGAGGTTCATGCGGGCTGCCTACCCGGCCGCGCACGTCGCTACCGCGGCACCGGCCGCCGCCGTTGACCCCGCCGCGCGACGATTCAGACCTTCCGATCGGGGATCGCGCTCAGACCATGCCGTAGAAGCGGATGGTCACCTGTCCGCGCCGGCACGTATGGCGGCTGGCGTAGATGTCTCCGTCCTCGTTGCGCCAGTAGTGGATGCGGCATGCGTAGCCGGCGACGTGGTGCGGCATACGCGGCCCGCTCGCGTGTGCGGCGTACAGGCGCACGTAGCGACGCACCACCCTGCAGTTCGTGTGGCGCTCGGAGGCCCACTTGAAGAAGCCGTTCCAGGCGATCGCGTGGGGGCAGCGCGTGAACCCGGCTGGAACGTCGTACCGCGGTCTGGCAGCGGCGTGCGCAACACCGGCGACAAGCAGCACCATCATCGTTGCGATCCCTATGCGCCTGCCCATCGTGCGTATCCCAGGATGACGTCGTTCTCGCCTGTTACGACGCGTCGGAAGCTCTCCCGGCGTAGCCGCCGACGGCGCCGGCGCCAGCAGGATCGACGCGCGCGCAGCCGGCACGCTCGAGCGCAAGGGCGTGTAGGGGTGAGCGAGGGGACTCGAACCCCCGACCGCCGGGACCACAACCCGGCAAATCCCGTTCTTCTGAGTGCTCGTCCGGCTCTGTAGCGCCGTTTGAGTTGTTCTCAGTTGTGTCCACTTATCCTCCGATCTGTCCCCGAATCTGTCCCCGTTCTTGGGACTCGGTCTACTCGGTTAGCCGTCGGGGACCCCGGGACGGCCACATCACAATGGATCGTGGCCAGAGATCCGCAATCTGGCCGGTACCCCGGCTCGTGCGCTGACCCTCGGCTACCGTCGCGTCAATGGCGTCTCATGGGTCCGAGCCTGACCTCGCAGAAGCGCTCGAGTTGCGCGACGAGCTGCTCCTCGCCTGCCGCGATGTGCTGCTCAGCGTGGGTTCGCGTCAGGCGTCGTGGCTCACATCGACGCGCCGCTCGACCTCGATGACGAGGCCTCACCCGGGTCGCAACGCTAATCCAATGCCCCGGCCGGCTCACGGCTGCGACCGCCCGGCCCCCAGCCCGAACGATCCAGGCCTGTGGGCTCACGCGCGGCGCTGCGGAGCGACGCTCGCTTCTCTGAGTTGCTGTGAGTTGCGCTCAGTTTGCCACCCCGGGTTGCACCCCGGCTCGAGGTGCGACCCGACCAGCACTCGTCGTCGCTCTCATGTCGAAGCCGGCGTGCATGGCCCGCGGCACCGCCTGCCCTGCGACCCTCGGGTCGGGCGTGAGCCGTATCTGTCCATGAAGACCCTCCGGATGCACACGGTCGATCTACCCGTGAGCTCGGCGTGTCGTCGCCGACGGAGGTCGTCCGCGCGGCACCAACGGCGGGCGAATCACCAGGCGAACCTGCGGACGCGGTTCGGCCTCACCCGGCCGGACTCTGCGGCTCGGCTGGTCGTGTGTCGCAAACGGCGACGGCGGCGACGGGTCGGTGCGAGCAGCTGTCGACGTTCAACCCGGCGACGTTGGCGGCAGCCGTTCGCTCCAGCCCGCGCCCGTCGCTGACGAAGCGCGTCGCCCAGCCCGCCGAGCTCGCGACTGTCGACGCTCAGGGAACGTCAACGCGCCCGGTGCCGGGACCCCAAGCCGATATCACGGTGCTGTGATGTCGATGGCTTGTCCTCTCGGAGGAGCCGACCGATAGCGAGCTGTTGGCGAATACTTCCGCGGGCTCGGCGATCTGACACGCGTCCGGATCCTGGAGTTGTTGGGCGAGCGCGGCGAGCTCTCGGTCGGCGAGCGGGCTCGGGCAGTCGCAGCCGCGCGTGTCGAACCACCTCGCGCTCCTGCGCTGGTGCGGGTTCGTCGAGAGCCGGCGAAAGCATCCGTCGGTGCGCTACCGGGAGGCCGACGAACGGATCGTCCAGTTGATCAACGCCGAGCACGTCGCCGCGTGCCAGCGGATCGAAAGGGACCATGACGCGGATCGAGCTCCTGTATTTCGACGGCTGCCCGAACCGCGGGCCGCTGCTCGGACACGTGCGCGAGTTGCTGCTCGAGCGCGGAATGCCCGGCCGCCCGATCGAGCTGGTCCGCGTTGACTCGCATGAGGGCGCTGCGGCTCGCGGCTCGCCCGCGTGCCCGACGGACCGCTCGGCCGCCGCAGCGCTCGCGCGGGTCGGCCTGGATGCGTCGCGCGCGGCAAGGGCGGCGCGGCTGCCCGCTGCCGACCGGCGCTTCTGCCGCCGCATCTTGGCCGCGTTCGCGGCCGGCACGCCGCCGTCCGCGGCGGACGTGGAGACGGGTCCCGTTCATGCTCGATCGGCCGGCTGTGATCCGCGCGCTCGAGCCTGATGGCGACGAGACGGTCGAGGTCCGCGTGGATCCTGCTCGCGGCGATGCAGCGCGGAGTGCCGCTGTCCGTTCATCAACTTGTTCTCCAGTCGCGAGCGGACGGAGGCGTACCTGGCGCGTCATGCCGAGCTGACCGGCGAGATCTTGCCGCTGGGCCAGGCCGTCGCCGTCTCGGCGATCGACGCATCAGCGCCGCCACAGAGGGACCGTGACGCCACGCCCGGCGCCGCGCCACACGGCGGGCCGGGCTACGTGAACCGGCTGATGACATTGAAGCCGACCGTGGCGAAATCGGTCATCGCGTGCAGGACCCCCGTGACGTCGTCCAGGCCCACCTCGGCCGTGATCAGTGACCGCGGGTTCACCTGCCCGCGCTCGACCAGCGCCAGGAGGTTCGGGTAGTACATGTGGGGGTTGCCCATGCTGCCCACGATCTCGAGCTCGTGCTCGATCAGCAGGTCGATCGGCAGCGCGACCATCCCCTGTTCCTCCTGGCTGGTCAGGCCGACCTGCACGTGGCGTCCGCCCTTGGCCAGCGAGTTGACGGAGTTGAGCACCATCTCTCGGCGGCCGAGCGCGACGATCGAAACCCGCACGCCACCCCCGGAGATCTCCCGGACCGCCTCCGGCACATCCGCGGCGCGTGCGTTGACCGTGGCCACGGCGCCCTCCGCCGCGGCCTTTGCCAGCTTGTCGTCGTCGATGTCGACGGCGATGGCCTGCGCGCCCATCGCGCTCGCGATCTGGATCGCCGAGAGCCCGACCCCGCCCGTCCCGTGCACGGCCACCCAGTCGCCCGGCTCGGTCGCGCCGCGATGCATCACTGCATGGAATGCCGTCATGTAGCGGCAGCCGATCGCCGCGGCGGTCATCGAGTCCACGCTGTCCGGGAGGCGGATGACGTTGTAGTCGGCGTTGTAGGCCAGCGCGTACTCGGCGTAGCCGCCGTCGTGCGTGAAGCCGATGAACTCGAGGTTGTCGCACAGGTTCGTGCGGCCCCGGCGGCACCACACGCAGCGACCGCATCCCTCGTGGAACGGCACCGTCACGCGGTCGCCGGGGCGCAGGGTGCGCACCTGCGGGCCGACCTCCTCGACCACGCCGCCGATCTCGTGGCCAGGCGTGACCGGCAGCGCCGGCTGCAGGCCGACCCAGTCCCAGTCGCCGTTCCAGGCGTGCCAGTCACTCCGGCAGATCCCAGAGGCCTCGATCCGGATCACCGCGTCCGTCGGCCCGGGCGTGGGCTCCGGTACCTCCCCGACCTCGAGCGGCTCGCCGAAGGCCGTGATGCGCGCGGCCCTCATGCGCCCGGGTGCCGCTCGACCACGGTGCCGGCGACCGCGTCGGCCGTGCGCGCGCCCACGTCCTCGAGCAGGTCCTCGTCGTCCGAGCTGCCGAGGGCCTGCAGGGCGAGCGCCTCCCGCTCGAGCAGGTCGCGCTGGCTCTCGGCCACGCGGTCCTCGGCGGCGACATCAATGCTGCGACTGAAGAAGTAGTACAGGCCCGCGGCAATCGGGAAGCCGACGAACGGCGACAGGTCGCCGCCGCCGAGCGCGTCGGCCACCGGCCCGGCGTAGATCGTGGTGCTGAAGAACGGGATCATCGCGGCGAACGCGACGAGGTAGGCGACGATGCCGCGCCAGCCCCACGCGTGGTAGATACCGCGCGGCTTGAAGAGCTCGCGGATCGCGTAGTTCTCGTGACGGACGAAGAAGAAGTCGATCAGGTTGATCGCCGTCCAGGGGATCATGAAGTACAGGACGGCCAGCAGGAAGTTGTTGAAGTCGCCGAGGAAGTCCTCGGGCAGCAGCATCGCGAGCGCGGTCCCGACCACCGCGATGAAGCCGATCGCCACCGAGCGCGCGGCCACGGTCGGCCGCAGCTTCTTGACCGTGTCGATGGTCGTCAGCGCCGACAGCCCGCCGCTGTACATGTTCATGGCGGTGACGGCGATCAGGCCCGGGATCGAGCAGATCATCAGGATCGTGCCGAAGCCGTTGAACACGTTGTCGGCCGCGGCGCCCACCGCCTCGATCGGCCCGAGCTTCGGGTTCGGGGCGAGGATGAACGCGCCGAGCACCATCATCAGGGCTCCGGCGGCCGAGCCGAGGTACGTCCACCAGAACACCGTGCCGGTCTTCGTCTCGGCGGGCAGATAGCGCGAGTACTCGGACACGTACGGCGCCCACGTGAGCTGGTAGCTCACCACCGCGCCGAACTGCACGAGGAAGGCGTCGAGGTCGAAGTCGCCGAGGTCGAACGCGCCCTTCGGCAGGTCGACGGTGAACAGGGCCCCGATCGTGAACACCGCGTAGGCCGCCACGAACAGCCACGTCGCCCAGCGCAGCCCGACGTGGATGACCTTGTAGCCGAACAGCGTGACCGCGAGCGCGAGAATCGCCACCGGCAGCAGCAGCCAGTCCGAGTTGTCCGCGGACACGATGTATGCGGTGGCCTCGCCGCCGATGATCGTGTTGAACACGTTGAAGCCGATGAACAGCAGCACCGCGACGACGATCGGCAGCAGCGCGCCGTAGTAGCCGAATTGCGCGCGCGACTGGATCATCTGCGGCAGACCGAGCTTCGGCCCCTGGGCGGAGTGG
The DNA here is from genome assembly GCA_025935735.1 of Solirubrobacteraceae bacterium. The sequence continues at coordinate 5,499 of JAICUS010000396.1, forward strand.
AACGCCATGAACAGCGTGCCGACGAGAATGCCGGCGACGATCGCGATCGCCGCCCAGATGAAGTTCAGGCCCAGCGACACGCCGAGCAGGCCGACGGCCAGCGTCGCCAGCTGCGCGTTGCCCTGGAACCACACCGGGCCCAGGTGCCACGGGCGGCCGTGCCGCTCGGAGATCGGCACATAGTCGATCGACCGGACCTCGACGACCGGCTCCTTGCCGGCATTCCGGTCGTACGTCTGCGTCGCCATCCCGGACCTCCAAGCCGCGTGCTCTCTCAGTGCAGCGCCGCGCGACGCCTTCGAGGCCATTCGAGCGGAATGTACGGTGTATACAAGATGCAGTGGACGAATACAACT
>JAICUS010000735.1 GCA_025935735.1 Solirubrobacteraceae bacterium
GCATGATCTCGTCGGTCACGGCCGCCGGGATCGCCTCGAAGACGATGGCGAAGCAGCCCGCCGCCTGCAGCGCGAGGGCGTCGTCGAGCACCTGGCGGGCGCGGGCGGCCGTGCGGCCCTGCGCGCGGTAGCCGCCGAGCATCGTGGCCGTCTGGGGCGTGAGGCCGACGTGGCCCATCACCGGCACGCCGGCGCGGACGATCGCCCGCGCCCGCTCGGCCGAGGTGCCGCCGCCCTCGAGCTTGACCGCGTCGCAGCCCGCCTCCTTGACGAAGCGCTGGGCCGTGGCCACGGCGAGCGCGTCCGAGGCCTCGTAGGAGCCGAACGGCAGGTCGCCCACGAGCAGCGGCGTCCTGAGGCCGCGGCGGACCGCCTTGGTGAGCATCAGCAGCTCCTCCACGGTCACCGGGACCGTGTCGGGGTAGCCGAGGACGTTGTTGGCGGCGGAGTCGCCGACCAGCACCACGTCGACGCCCGCCTGCTCGACCACCAGCGCGCTCGGGTGGTCGTAGGCGGTGATCATCACGATCGGCTCGCCCAGGGCGCGCATCTCGGCGAGCTTGGTCAGCGTGATCGGCTTGCGCGTGGGCTCGCCGTCGGCGGGCTTGCGGGGCGGGGTGGACACGGTTGGTTCCTCCTTGGTTGGTGCCGGTTCAGCCGGTCACCACCGGAACGGGTTCGAGCAGGACGTTGTCGATGAGGCGGACAGGGCCCACGCAGGCGGCGACGGCGACGAGCGCCGGGCCGTCGAGCGTGGTCAGCGGGGCGAAGGTCACGGGGTCGACGACGGCCAGGTACTCCGGCCGCAGGCCGTCGAGGGTGGCCGCGGCGGCGTCGCGCAGCGCCCCGGCGTCGCGCTCGCCGGCCCGGTACGCGGCCCGCGCGGCGTCCAGCGCGCGCGAGAGCGCGAGCGCCCGCGTGCGGCCGGCGGGCGAGAGGCGGCGGTTGCGGCTGGAGAGCGCGAGCCCGTCCGGCTCGCGCACCGTCGGCCGCACCTCGATCCGCACGGGGAGGTCGAGGTCGCGCACCATCCGCTTGACCACGGCGACCTGCTGCGCGTCCTTCTGGCCGAAGTACGCGACGTCGGGCGCGACCATGTTCAGCAGCTTCGCCACCACGGTGCAGACGCCGGCGAAGTGGCCCGGGCCGCGCTCGGCGCCCTCGAGCACCTCGCCCAGCCCGGCCACCGTGACCGTCGTGGCGAAGCCGGCCGGGTAGACCTCCTCGACCGGCGGCGCGAACAGCACGTCGACGCCCAGGCCGGCCGCCTCGGCGGCGTCCTGCGCCTCGCTGCGCGGGTAGGCGTCCAGGTCGGCGGAGTCGTTGAACTGGGCGGGGTTGACGAACAGCGAGACGACGACCTCGTCCTGCTGCTCGCGGGCCGCGCGCATCAGCGAGTGATGGCCGGCGTGAAAGGCCCCCATCGTCGGCACCAGGCCGATCGTGCGGCCCTCCTGACGCGCGCGGGCGAGGTGCGCGCGGAGCTCCGAGATCGTGCGGATCGTCCTCATGCGGACACCGCCGCCGTACTACCCGCAATGGCTCGCGTCTGCTCGGCCAGCGCGTCCCACAGCGGCAACAGGTGCGGGGTGCGCTCGGCCACCGTGGCGCGGTGGCGGGCCACCACCGCCTCGTCGCCGCGGGCGATCGGGCCGGTCAGGGCGCGCTCCGGGCCGAGCTCGGCCCACTGGTGGGCGGTGGCCAGCACGAGCGGGGCGAGCTGCTCGCGCGTCACGCCCGCCGTGGCGGCCAGCGCCTCGGCGGCGGCCTCCAGCGCGACGAGGAAGTTCGCCGCCATCGCCGCCGCGGCGTGGTAGGCGACGCGGTCCTCCGGGGCGACTCGCGCGGGGTTCAGGCCGAGCTTGCCGGCGAGCGCCTCGGCCACGGCCAGCGCGCGCGGCGAGGTGGCCTCGATGGCGGCGCCCGCGCCGCTCAGCACGTCCGGCGGGCTGCCGTGCGGCACCGACATCAGCGGGTGCAGCGAGAACCCTTCGCGCCCGCCGAGCACGTCGAGCCCGGTCGCCCCCGAGCAGTGACCGACCAGCGGCCCCGGCGGGACGGCGCGCGCCGCCGCGGCGATCTGGCCGTCCGGCACGCACAGCAGCACGACCTCGGCGTCCGGCGGGACCGGCTCCCCGCGACGCAGCGGCCCGGCGGCGGGCAGCGCGGCGGCCAGGACCGTGCCGAGCCGCCCGGCGCCGACGACGGCGCAGGCGGGCGTGTCAGGGGAGCTGTGCGGGTCCAGTTCTCGCATCGAGATACCGGCTCACGGCCAAGGATAGTGGCGCAGGATGCGGCCTGACAGGGCGATTCTGCCTGCGCGGGCGGTACGTTGGCCCGCATGGCGAGCGCGGCCGAGCGGCGCGAGGAGCTCAAGGAGGTCTGGCGGCAGGCCAGCACCTGCACCCGCTGCCCGCAACTCGCCTCCACGCGCACCACAGTCGTCTTCGGCTCCGGCCACGCCGACGCCGACCTGATGTTCGTCGGCGAGGCCCCGGGCGCCAACGAGGACAAGCAGGGCCTGCCGTTCGTCGGCCAGGCCGGCCGCCTGCTCGACACCCTCCTCGGCGAGATCGGGCTGACCCGCGCCGACGTGTTCGTGGTGAACGTGTTGAAGTGCC
>JAICUS010000360.1 GCA_025935735.1 Solirubrobacteraceae bacterium
CCGGGTGGCGAGGGCGCCGTCATGGATCGGCGCGGTCGTCCCGTTGCCTGCGAGCGTGAAGATCGCGCCGGCCGCCGCGGCGAGGGTCGTGAGCATCGGCGCAACGATCCGCGCCCGGCGGCGCGCCGGCAATCAGGACGTGGCCCTGAGCTTTTCCCATTCGCGGGCGAGGATCGCGTAGATCGCGGTGTCGCCCCATTCGCCCTTGAACCACAGGTCCTCGACGAAGTGGGCCTCCTGGCACATGCCGAGGCGGCGGCAGAGCGCGGCGGAGGCGGTGTTGCGGGGGTCGAGGACGGCTCGGACGCGGTGGCGGGCGAGCTCGGTGAAGGCGACGTCGAGGAGGGCGCGGGCGGCCTCGGTCATGTAGCCGTGGCCGGAGTGCTCGGGGTGCAGCACCCAGCCGATGTCGGCGCCGGCGTCGTCCTTGAGCGCGAAGTACAGGTCGCCGATGACGCGGCCGGCGCGCTCGAGGGCGAGGATCCAGTAGTCGCCGGCGGCGGCCAGCGTGAGCGCCGTGGACCACTGCGCGACCTTCTCGGCCACCTCGGCGCGGCTGCGCGGCTCGTAGGGGAGGTAGCGGCAGACGTCCGGGTCCGACTGGTAGGCGTGCAGCTCGTCGACGTCCGCGGCCGTGACCGGGCGGATGGTCAGCCGGGCCGTGCGGAGCGGCCCGGCCAGCGTGTAAGGCAGCGTCAACGCAGCAGCTCGGCGAGGCCGCCGGAGTGCGCGCGCTCGAGGTTGATCAGCGCGACGCTGAGGACGCCGTCGATGCTCAGGACGTCGCCGCCGACCTCGCCGATCACCCGGGCGGCCGTGCCGAACGCGCGCAGGGCCTCGGCGTCGCCGGAGACGAGGAAGGCGCCCGGACCCTCGCCGAACAGCTCCTCGTCCGCGAGGCCCGAGACCGTCGCGCCGAGGCCGGACGCCAGCGCGCACTCGGCCAGGGCGACGGCCACGCCGCCCTCGGCGACGTCGTGGGCGGAGTGCAGCGCGCCGGCGCGCACGGCCTGGCGGACCGCGGCGTGCAGCGCCTTGAGCTCGCCAAGGTCGGCCGGCGGGAGCGGGCCGGCGACCGGCTCGCCGCGCAGCTTGGCCAGCTCCGAGGCCTGCAACGACGGCGCCCAGGAGTCCGCGGCGATCAGCGCGATCGACGCGCCCGGCGTGGCGAAGCCGATCCGGCCGGCCGCGCGGGCGTCCGGCAGCTCGCCCACCAGGCCGACCACCGGCGTCGGGTAGATCGGGCCCTCGGCGCCCTCGTTGTACAGCGACACGTTGCCGCCCACGACCGGGATGCCGAACGCCCGGCACGCGTCGCCCAGGCCGGCCACCGCGCGGGTGAGCTGCCAGGCGATGTGCGGCTTCTCCGGGTTGCCGAAGTTCAGGCAGTTCGTCAGCCCGAGCGGCTCGGCGCCCACGCAGGCCAGGTTGGCCGAGCACTCGACGACGGCCTCGACCGCGCCGCGGTACGGGTCGGCGGCGACGCGGCGGCCGTTGCCGTCGATGGCCACGGCGATGGCGGGGCGCGCGCCGTTCGGGCTGGGGAGCAGCAGCACGGCGGCGTCGGCCTGCTCGGGCCGGCGCACGGTGCGCGAGCCGACGATCGAGTCGTACTGCTCGAACGCCCAGCGGCGCGACGCCAGGTTCGCGGACGAGAGCAGCGCCAGCAGCGTGTCTCCCGGGTCATCGGAGGACAACGTGCGCTCCGGCGCGGGATACAGCGCGCGGGCCGGCTCGGCGGGCTCGAGGTCGTAGGCCGGGCACTCGTCGACCAGCGCGCCGACCGGGATGTCGCCGACCACCCGCTCGCCGGCGAGCACCCGCAGGCGGCGCGTGTCCGTGACCTCGCCGATCGGCGTCGCGTTGACCTCCCAGCGCGCGCAGACCTCGAGCACCTCGTCCACCCGCTCGGGGGCGACGACGCAGAGCATCCGCTCCTGCGACTCGGACACCATGATCTCGAACGGCTCCATGCCCGGCTCGCGCAGCGGCACGCGGGAGACGTCGAGGTCGATGCCCACGTCGCCCTTGGCCGCCATCTCGGCCGACGACGACGTCAGCCCGGCCGCGCCGAGGTCCTGCAGGGCCACGAGCAGCCCGCGGTCGAGCAGCTCGAGCGAGCACTCGAGCAGCTTCTTCTCCTCGAACGGGTCGCCGATCTGCACGGACGGGCGCTTGTCCTCGGACTCGTCGAGCTCGGCGCTCGCGAGCACGGAGGCGCCGCCGATCCCGTCGCGGCCCGTGCGCGCGCCGAACAGCACGACGACGTTGCCCACGCCCGCGGCGGCGGACCGGATGAGCCGGTCCGTCTCGATCAGGCCCACGCACATCGCATTGATCAGGCAGTTCTGCTCGTAGGGTCCCTCGAAGTAGATCTCGCCCCCCACCGTGGCCACGCCGATCGAGTTGCCGTAGTGGCCGATGCCCGCCACGGCGCGCTCGAGCAGGTAGCGCGAGCGGGGGGACGACGGCTCGCCGAAGCGCAGCGAGTCCAGCACGGCGATCGGCCGCGCGCCGATGGCGAAGACGTCGCGCAGGATGCCGCCGACGCCGGTGGCCGCGCCCTGGAAGGGCTCGACCGCGCTCGGGTGGTTGTGCGACTCGACCTTGAACGCGCAGGCGAGCCCGTCGCCCACCGACACGGCGCCGGCGTTCTCGCCCGGCCCGAGCACGAGCCGCGGCCCCTCGGTGGGGAGCGTCTTCAGCAGCCGGCGCGAGTGCTTGTAGCCGCAGTGCTCGGACCACATCAGCGAGAAGACCGCCAGCTCGACCTCGTTCGGCTCGCGGCCGAGCTTTTCCACGATCAGCTCGTACTCGGCGTCGGTGAGGCCGAGGTCCCTATGAGGTCGGATGATCGGGGTGGGGCGGAGGGGCTGCATCGCCTCTATACGGGTATGCGGGCCGCGGAGAGGAACAGCTGCAGCCCGTCGGCCGAGCCGGTCAGCGGGTCGACCGCGTGCTCGGGGTGCGGCATCAGCCCGACGACGTTCCCCGCGGCGTTGCACACGCCGGCGATGTCGCGCGCCGAGCCGTTGAAGTTCTCCCCCGGCGCGTAGCGCAGCACGACCTGGTTGTTGGCCTCGAGCTCGTCCAGCACCGGGTCCGGCGCCCAGTAGCGCCCCGTCGTGTGCTTGGCCGGGATCGACAGCCGGTCGCCCACCGCGCACGCGCTCGTCCAGGCGGTCGATGCGTTGACCACGTCCAGCTCGACCTGCCGGCAGACGAAGCGCAGCGACGTGTTGGGCAGCAGCGCGCCGGACAGCAGGCCCGCCTCGCACAGCACCTGGAAGCCGTTGCACACGCCGAGCACGAGGCCGCCGTGGCGGGCGAAGCGCTCGACCTCCTCCATGACCGGCGACAACCGCGCGATCGCGCCCGCCCGCAGGTAGTCGCCGTAGGAGAAGCCGCCGGGGACGATGACCGCGTCGGCGCCGCGCAGGTCGCGGTCCGCGTGCCAGAGCAGCTCGGCCTCGCCCACCCGGGACGCCGCGAGCAGCGCGTCGACGTCGTCGCAGGAGCCGGGGAAGCGAACGATCCCGAACCTCACGATGGGTTACCTCCGCGGGGCATCCAGCCCCGCGATCTGAGGCGGACGCCTGGCATCCGGCCACTCGATGGAGTAGTCCTCGATCAGCGGGTTGGCCAGCAGCTTCTCGCACATCTCGGGCACCCGCTCCGCGTCGGGCACGTCGAGCTCGACCAGCCGCCCGACGTGCACGTTCGCCACCCCCTCGAACCCGAGCGCCGGCAGCGCCCGCTCGACGGCCTGGCCCTGCGGGTCGAGGATCCCCGCCTTCGGGCGGATGAGCACCCTCACGCGCACACGCGGTCCAGCCACGCGCCGAACGGCTCGCCGGCCAGGCGCTCATACGCGGTGACGTACCGCTCGCGGGTGGCGGCCACGACGTCCTCCGGGATGGCCGGCGCCGGCGGCGTCTTGTCCCAGCCGGTGCCGGACGCCCAGTCGCGCACGTACTGCTTGTCGAAGGACGGCTGGCCGCGGCCGGGCGCGTAGGAGTCCGCGGGCCAGAAGCGCGAGGAGTCCGGCGTGCAGACCTCGTCGGCCAGCGTGAGCGCGCCGTTGCCGTCGAGCCCGAACTCGAACTTCGTGTCCGCCAGGATCACGCCCCGCGCGCGGGCGTGCTCCGCCACGGCCGAGTAGACCGCGATCGACACGTCGCGCAGCCGCTCGGCCAGCTCGCGCGAGCCCACGAGCTCCACGGTGGCGTCGAAGTCGATCGCCTCGTCGTGGCCCACCTCGGCCTTGGTGGACGGCGTGTAGATCGGCTCCGGCAGCTGCTCGGACTCCTGCAGCCCGGCCGGCAGCGAGATGCCCGACACGGCGCCGGTCGCCTGATAGTCCTTCCAGCCCGAGCCGGTGATGTAGCCGCGCACGACGCACTCCACCGGCAGCATCTCCAGCCGCTTGACCCGCAGCGCGCGGCCGCGCAGCTCGTCCGGCACGCCGTCGGTGGCGGACAGGAAGTGGTTGGGAACCAGGTCCTTCGTCAGCCCGAACCAGAGCACCGAGAGGCCCGTCAGGACCTTGCCCTTGTCCGGGATCGGCGTCGGGTGCACGACGTCGTAGGTGGAGATGCGGTCGGAGGCGACCATCAACAGGTCGCCTCCCAGGTCATAGAGCTCCCGGACCTTCCCGGAATGCAGCAGCGGCAGCGTCGGCGTCACGCCTTCGCAGGCTACATAACGCGGCGGTCACATCTCATACGGGAAGTCCGTCAGGACCTCGCAGCCGTCCCCGGTGACGACGACAAGGTCCTCGAGCCGGCAGCCGCCGAACCCCGGCCGGTAGCAGCCGGGCTCCAGCGTGACCACGTCGCCCGCGATCAGGTCGTCCCCGATCCGGCCCATGTACGGCCGCTCGTGGACCTCGAGGCCGACGCCGTGGCCCAGCGCGTGGAAGTAGCCCTCCTCCAGCTGCACTCCGGGCTCCTTGGTGAGCTGCGTCGGCTGCCCCGCCTCGATGTAGGGCTCGCACGAGCGATCGAACAGCGCCCTGCCGCTCGCGCCCGCCCGGATGTCCGCATAGACACGGTCCAGCGACTCGCGGGTCAGCTTCCAGAACTCGAGCAGCTCCGGCGGCGGCGTGCCCCCGCCGGCCACGAACGTGCGGGTCATGTCGGCGTAGCAGCGCGACGCGCGGTCGCGCGGCCAGATGTCCACCACCACCGGCTCGCCGGCGACGATCTCCCCGAAGCCCGCCTCGTGGCCCACCGCCGACTGGGCGCCGTGCGAGACGATCGCCTCGTCCGACAGATCGCACCCGTGCTCCTCGGCCACCGCCTGCATGGCCGCGCGCACGTCCTCGGACGTCAGCCCGGCCCGCAGCTCGCGGATCAGCGACGCGGCCACGCCCATCGCCGCGTCCGCCGCCTTCTGCGCCCGGCGGATGCCCGCGAGCTGGTGCGCCGTCTTGACGCGGCGGCGGCGCATGAACTCGTCGTCGTCGACCGTGAGCTCGATGCCGCCGGCGCGCAGGTGGTCGGCCACGAAGAGCGGGAAGTCGGGCGGGACGGCGGCCTCGCTGACACCGAAGCGCTGCGCGGCGCGCAGCGCGGTCTCGGCGTCGATGCCCAGCGGGCTGAGCCCCGAGGCGATCAGGTCGTCGCGGCCGAGCTCCGCCGCGTCGATCACCTCGATGTCCCGCGGCAGCTTGTGCGCGTCGAGCACCGACACCGTGGCGGCGCGGCGGCCGTCCTGCTCGAGGTAGAGGAACGGGTCGCCGATGCCGGCCGGGATCTCGTGGAAGAGCGTCGCCGAGAGTTCCGGCGCGCCGTAGATCAGGATGGGGATGGGATCACCTCCAGGCGCGCCAGCGCCGCGGGGACGTGGCGCACGTAGTAGCCGTAGTCGAAGACCTCGTCGAAGTCGAGCGCGATGCCCTCGTCCTCCAGCAATGTCCGCAGCGGCGTGGCGGTGTCCCAGGCCTGCTGGGCCAGCCGCTGGACGATGCGGTAGGCGTCGTCGCGCTGCCTGGGGTGGGTGGGGTGGTTCACCAGCGCGAGCAGCACCCGCTGGGAGAACAGCGCGCCCGACGTCAGCTCCAGGTTGGCGCGCATGCGGTCGGCGTGCACCACCATCCCGCGCACGATCCGCAGCGTCAGCGCCAGCACCTGGTCGAGCAGGATCGTGGCGTCGGGCAGCACGATGCGCTCGGCCGAGGAGTGCGAGATGTCGCGCTCGTGCCACAGCGCGACGTCCTCCAGGCCGACCTGCGCGAAGCCCCGCAGGACGCGGGCCAGCCCGCAGACGCGCTCGCTCACCACCGGGTTGCGCTTGTGCGGCATCGCGCTCGAGCCCTTCTGACCCGCCCGGAACGGCTCCTCCACCTCGCGCACCTCGGTGCGCTGCAGATGGCGGATCTCGGTGGCGAAGCGCTCCAGC
>JAICUS010000647.1 GCA_025935735.1 Solirubrobacteraceae bacterium
AGCTCATGGCTCCTCACCTACCCAACATCGACGCGATCATCTGCCGGCCGACGAAAGGCGGCCACCTCACTCCTAGTGCGCTCGCACAATGTAAGAGTCCTCTGTTTGCTCCGGCCGCTCTGAAAGTGATCCACCTCGCCGCTGCGAAAGTGATCCACCCCGGCGCGGGATTGTAGCCGAGATTACGGCTGGGCGGACGGCGCGGGCTGGGCGAGGCGCTTCTTGGTGCGGAAGCTCTTGCCGCGGGTGGTGATGACGGTGGCGGACTCGGCGAGCCGATCGAGGAGCGCGGTGGTGAGCTTCTCGTCGCCGCCGAAGACCTTGGGCCATTCGCCAAAGGCGAGATTGGTGGTGATGACGACAGAGCGGCGCTGGTGGCGGGCGCTGATGGTGTTGAAGAGCAGCTCGCCCCCGGTGCGGTCGAAGGGCACGAAGCCCACCTCGTCGAGGATGAGCACGTCCACCCGTTCGAGCCGCCGCTGGTAGCGCCCGAGCTCGCGGGCATCCCGCGCTTCGAGGAGCGCGCGCACCAGGTCCGCGGCGCGCCAGAAAGCGACGTGCCGCCGCTGTCGGGCCGCCTCGACGCCCAGCGCGATCGCGAGGTGCGTCTTACCGGTGCCGATCGGGCCGGCGAGGATCACGTTGCGGTGCTCGGCGATCCAGGCGCCGCGTGCGAGGTCGGCGACGACAGCGGCGTCGACACCATCGGCAGCGGCGAAGTCGAAGGCGTCGAGGGTCTTGAGCTCGGGGAAGCGCGCCAGGCGGACGCGCTCGCGGACGGCGGACTCGTGCCGAGAGGTCTGCTCGACGGAGAGGCACTCGTGCAGGTAGTCCTCGACCGGCCAGCGCTCTTCGCGCGCCTGCCTGGCAAGCGGCTCAAAGCCGCGTGCGAGGCCGGGCATCTTGAGCTGCTTGCACTGTGACCGCACCAGGTCGGCGACGACAGCCCCACGGCTCACAGTCCACCTCCGAGGAGCGCGTCGTAGGCCGCAGCCGTCGAGCCGACGACCTCGATCCCGCGCAAGGCCGCCGGCAGCTCGTTCAGCGTGACGGGCGGCGTCTCGACCGCCGGCTTGATGGCCAGCAGCACGGGCGTGCCGTCGGCGAGTGCACCGCGTAGCCGCCCGGCGACGGAATCGTGCCCTTGCTCGGCGACGGCGCCGAGGACGTGCGCAAAGACGCGCGCGGCCTGTTTGGGGCCGTGCACTTCGAGGAGCCGCTGCCACACGTCGGTGTACGGCTCGCCCAGCGTCGGGACCAGCTCGTCGGCGACCTGCCGGACGGCGGCGGGCTTGCGAGCCAGCTCCGGCAGGTAGTGGCGGTAATCGACGGCGCGGTGGCCGAAGCGCTGGCGCGCGTGTCGCACGCGCTCCGCGCTCGGGCCCACCAGGGTGATGTCGTCGACGCCGACGTAGGCTGTCACGTCCAGGCCGGCCCAGCGCGAGGGCGCCGAGTACACGGCTCCTTCGACCCTGACCAGCGACCGGCGCGAGACACTCACCAGCCGCGGTGCCGCCGCCTCGAAGGGCCGCGCCGGCAGTGCCAGCAGCCGCGGCTGCTCTTCGGCCCATAGCGCGCCGACCGTCTGGTCCGTCCCGTCACGACGGACGCCGAGCTGCTCGTCGAGCCGCCCGAGCAGCATCCCGCTGATCGCGCCCAAGGTCGGCGCGGAAGGGATCGGCGTCAGGTGCTGCAGCCGGACGGCACGGCCGCGGGCCTCGACGCCGCCCTTGTCGTGGCCCGTCGCTGGTCGCGCGAAGCACGGCTCGAACACGTAGTGCGTCGCCAGCGCCATGAAGCGCGCTGTGAGCTGGCGCTCCGACCCGACGAGAACACGCGCCACCGCTGGCTTGAGATTGTCGTACAGCAGCCGCTGCGGCACGCCCCCCAGGTGCGCGAAGGCCCGCACGTGTCCGTCGAGAAAACAGACCTGGTCCTGCCGCGGGTACAGCCAGGCAAAGTCGCGCCCAGAGTGCATCAGCCGCAGCAAAAACATCCAGGCCTTCCGCCGCTCGCCCGCCACGTCGACCAGCACCTCGAAGAAATCGACCTCGCCCAGGTCCCCGGGCCGGTACACCAGCGGCACGAACACCTCCTGCGCCCGCCGCCTGCGCTCGGCCATCAGCTCCTTGACCACGGTGACACCCACGCGGACGCCGTCGGCCACCAGCATCCGGTGCAGCCGCGTCGCCGTCAGCCGCTGCTTGCCACCCGTCGCGCCCGCCGTCCTCGCCAGCAGCTTCTCCAGCTGCCGCTCCGCCTCCTGCCGCACCGGCGCCGGCCGCGCCGTCGCCCGCCGCACCCCGATCACCACCTCCTGCTCCAGGTACCGCCGCACCGTATTGCGCGACAGCCCCATCTCCCGCGCCACCTGCCGAACCGACCGCTTCTCTACCCGAACTTTGTGCCTGATTACGTGTACTTGATCCATCCGGAGCATCTCCCTCCAGCGGAACGGCCAACCCCCATGGCTGGCAAGCCCCCCTGGTCGCCGGGGTGGATCACTTTCAGAGCGGCGGGTGGATCACTTTCAGGGCGGCGGGATCATCTGTTTATCGCGACGCTATCGAGGGGAGTTGATCACCTACCTGGGCTTCCTCACAGCAGTTCAATCACGGTGATATCAGCGCTCGGGACAGCAAGCGCCGAAGCCGTCGCCGAGGTGACAATCGATTTGACACTGCAAGTGCGGAGACACCTCTACGTTGCATCCGGTGACCTGCTGGCTGGTCGCTTTTCGAACGAGCGTGCCAGAACTGGAGGCACGCTCCAGACATGCTCATGGCTGTTTGTGGGCAGCGGCGCTCAGGTCGAAAGTCTGATCAGACGTTTGGTCACTTGGAAGCTGGACAAGTTCGTCGTCTGGCATCCGGAAATGACGGCCACCAAGCTGCAAGCCCTCGTCCACAGGATCGGAGCGCTGTCCCTGGACTCGATCGAGGGCGGAGCGGTCCGGGGCACTCTCAGTAGTTTCGGAACGGACGTCCTACTCGAAGGAACTCGGTCACTTCCTGATGCACTCGGACACGCCGACATCGTTACCCTCCATGTTCCGCTCACAGCGGCGACCGATTCATCGGGCAGGCAGGCGACGATGGGGCTCGTCGACTCACAGTTCCTGTCCCGGATGAAGCCCGGCGCAGTCTTGATCAATGCCGCACGTGGAGACTTGGTCGACGAAACGTCGGTCCTCAACAGCCTCG
>JAICUS010000675.1 GCA_025935735.1 Solirubrobacteraceae bacterium
CCATCTCGCGCTGGATCGTCGACGCTCACGGCGGCACGATCCGCATCCGCGAGCGCGAGCCGCACGGCTGCCGCGTGGTCGTGGAGCTGCCGCGGTGAGCGACGCGCCCGCGACGCGGCCGGCGCCGACCCGGGCGCCGGCGGTCTCCCTGCCGCGGTGGGCCGCGCGCGCCGTGACGGGGCCCGCGCGCGCCTCACCGCCCGCCCGCCTGGCGAGCTTCAACCGCACCCGCCACGCCCTCGTCCAGAGCGCCGCCCCTTGCTTAAGCTCCCTTAAAAGGGACTGTCCCCATTAGGGCGCCGTTACGGCCGGAAACCGCCCGGATGCGGGGTGTTCGCGCAAGCGGGGACTGTCCCCCTTTAGGTTGTGTGGCGTGCGGGCGTTCTATGAGGCGTTCTGGGCCGACGCGCCGCGGGACCCCGAGCCGTGGGCGTTCGCGGAGCGGCGGGCGCTGCTGCTGGCGGAGGTCCAGCGGGGCGAGCGGGTGCTCGACCTCGGGTGCGGGGCCGGGCGGTTCCTGGCGGTGCTGCGCGAGGCGGGCGCGGAGCCGGTCGGCGTGGAGATCGCGCAGGCGGCGGCCGAGCGGGCGCGGGAGAACGTGCCGGGGGCGGACGTGCGGCTGCTCGAGCCCGACGGCTCGCTGCCGCTCGGCCACGGCGAGGTCGACCTCGTGTGGTGCTCGGAGGTGCTCGAGCACGTCGCGGACGTCGGCCACGCCCTGCTCGAGGTCCGCCGGGTCCTGCGGCGCGGTGGCCGGCTGCTGCTCACCGTCCCGTTCCACGGCCGCCTGCAGGCCGCCGCGATCGCGCTGACCCGCCTCGACGCGCACTTCGACCCCCTCGGCCAGCACGTGCGCTTCTTCACCGCCCGCTCGCTCGCCCGCACGCTCGAGGCCGCCGGCTTCGCCCCGGCCGAGGTACAGATCCGCGCGCGCGGCGGCGTCCCGGCCCTGCGCCGGATGCTCGTGGCGCGGGCTATCCGCCGTTGACGGCGCGCTGCGCGGCGACCACGTCGCTGATGCTGCGCAGCGACCGGTCCAGGAACAACGCGGTCTGGTAGGCCCGCAGGGCGCCGCGCGGGTCGTGCAGGACATTGAGCCGGAACCCGGCGAGGCGCCGCCACGTCTCGGCCGTCGCCGGCTCGAGCGCGACCGCCCGCTCCAGCGCCCGCCGCGCGTCCCCCACGTGGCCGCGCGCCGTCTCGATGGACGCGATGTCGAACAGCGGGTTGATCGCGAGCGGATCGCGCCGGTGCGCGATCTGGGCGATCGCCGCCGCCTGCGGCAGCTGGCCGGCGTCGAGCCGGTCGAACGCCGCCGCCTCCGCGTGCTGGGAGCGGACGGGCTGCAGCGCCGCCCACGACGCCACGAGCGCGATCGCCAGCACGAGCGCACCGGCCACGAACGCCGCCCGCTCCCGGCGCGGGGCGACGAGCGGGCGCGGCACGCCGGGCAGGCCGTAGGAGGCGACGAAGCCGGCGCACAGCAGCGCCGGCACGGCGTTGCCCGGCACGAACCACGTCCAGTCCACCGACGAGTGCAGCCCGAAGATCACGACGACGACCGTCAGCGTCGCGAGGCTCACCCGCTCGGCGTCCCACAGTTGGCCCCGGGCCCGGCGGCGCAGCCCGAGCGCCCGCGTCACCGCCACCAGCCACGCCGCCAGCGTGAGCAGCGACAGGCTCATGCCCGCCCAGCCGAGGTCGGCCAGCATCTGCGGCACGTACCCGTGGGCGTGGCGGATCGACGCCGGGTCGGTGCGGAAGCGCAGCCGCAGCTTCGCGTACGCGCCCGGGCCCACGCCGATCCACGGGCTCGTCTCGTAGAGCTTGAACGCCTCCCGGTAGTAGCGCGCCCGCACCGAGGACGTCGCGGTGAGCCGGTTCGGCGTGTTGGCCGGCGGCGCGATGTTCGGGTCGGTCGCCTGCTTCCAGGCCTTCGAGACCTGCCCCGTGATGCCGCCGGGAGCGTTGGACAGCGCCAGGATCGCGATCGCCGGCATGCACAGCAGCGCGAGCGTCAGCGCCCGGCTCGCGCGGCGCCGGGTGGCGCCGCTGGGCGGGCGGGCGTCGGCGAGGAAGCCGGCGGCCAAGCCGGCGACCGACAGCGCGACGAGCATGAGGAGGAGCATCGCGCCGAGCTCGAGCCCCGCCCCCTCGCGCAGGCTCAGCGGCGCTTGGTCGACGGTCAGGCCGTCCTGCGCGAACGCCCAGGCCACGACCGGCAGCGACACGGCCAGCGTGCCGAGCAGCGTCAGCAGCGCGGGCAGCCGCAGCGGGACGACCGCCACCCACAGGGCGAGCCCGATCCCCAGCGCGAGCAGCGCCCCGCGCGAGTAGGACAGCAGCAGGCAGACGACGAGCAGGCCGAGCCCCGGCCACGCCAGCGCGTTCACCGCGGCGTGCCCCGCCCGGCGCGCGCCGAGCCAGAGCATCGGCGGGATGCCGAGCGCCGCGGCCAGCCCGACGCTGTTCCAGTA
Organism: Solirubrobacteraceae bacterium; assembly: GCA_025935735.1. The sequence continues at coordinate 2,478 of JAICUS010000675.1, forward strand.
GTCGAACGGCGGCTCCAGGCGGGCGAAGGACTCGTCCGGCGCCAGGATCCCCGGGAACACCTTGGTCAGCACCGCGTAGGCGGCGATCGTCACCGCGCCCAGCGCGACGCCCTGCACCACGGCGCTCGCGCGGCCGGGAGCGAGCCGGCCGAGCGCCACCCCGCCGCCCAGCACGGCCAGGTACGCCAGCATGCGGGTGCCCTCGAGCCAGGTGTCGCCGGGCGTGAGCGACCAGGTCAGAGAGACGATGGTCAGCACGGTCAGCGCGGCGAAGGCGGCGACGGTGCCGATCCCGTGCCGGCCGCCGGCCCGCGGCGCTACGAGCGCGACCGCGCACAGCGCCGCGAAGACGATCAGCAGACCGACCTCGGTCCAGGTGGTCGCCTCCAGCGACGCGCCGCCGCGGGCCACGAACGCGGACAGCGCGATCGTCAGCGCGACCCCGACCGGGATGGCGACGTCCGCCCGGACCGGGAGGCG
>JAICUS010000018.1 GCA_025935735.1 Solirubrobacteraceae bacterium
CCGGCCAGCAGGTGCATCAGCGTCGACTTGCCGGAGCCCGACGCCCCCATGATCGCCGTGAACTGCGCGGCCGGGAAGTCCAGCGTTACGCCGGCGAGCGCGTGCACGGCGGTGTCGCCTTCGCCGTAGGTGCGGCGCAGGTCCGCCGTCGAGACGATGTTCATGCCCCCCAGCTTGTCCGGAAATGCGACAGCCGGGGTTCGGCTGGCTCGTAAGGGCCGGTGGGGTTAGCCCTAGGCCGCGCGCAGGTACGCCAGTACGGCCAGCACCCGGCGGTGGTCCTCGACCGTCGGCGTCAGGTCGAGCTTGGAGAAGATCGAGGTCACGTGCTTCTCCACCGCGCGCTCGGTGACCACCAGCGCCTCGGCGATCGCCGCGTTGGAGCGCCCCTCGGCCATCAGACCCAGCACCTGGCGCTCGCGCGCCGTCAGGCCCTCCAGCGGATCCTCGCGGCGGCGACGGCCGAGCAGCAGCGCCACGACCTCGGGGTCCAGGGCGCTGCCGCCGCCGGCCACGCGGCGCACGGCGTCCGTGAACGTGTCCACGTCGGCCACGCGGTCCTTGAGCAGGTAGCCGGTGGCCTCCGTGGACTCCGACAGCAGGTCGAGCGCGTAGGCCTCCTCGACGTACTGGGAGAGCACGAGCACGCCCGTGCCGGGATGGTCGGCCCGGATCTTGCGGGCCGCGCGCAGGCCCTCGTCGGTGTGGCTGGGCGGCATCCGCACGTCGATCACCGCGACGTCCGGCTTGTGGGCGCCGACCTTGCGCAGCAGGTCCTCGGCGTCGCCGGCCTGGCCGGCCACGTCGAAGCCGGAGTCCTCCAGCAGGCGCACGAGGCCCTCGCGCAGCAGCACGGAGTCCTCGGCGACGACGACCTTCAGTGGCGTTTCGGAGGTGCTCATACGGGGATCTCCGCACGGAGGGTAGTGCCCGAGCCGGGCGGAGAGTCGAGCGACAGCGACCCGTCGAGCGCGCCGAGCCGGTCGGCGAGGCCCCGCAGGCCCGACCCGCGCTGGGGATCCGCGCCGCCGACGCCGTCGTCTGCCACCTCGACCTCGGCGTGGCCGTTGGTCCGCCGCACCGCCACCGTGGCCTCGGACGCGCCGGCGTACTTGGCCACGTTGGTCAGCGCCTCGGCCACCACGAAGTAGGCCGCGGCCTCGACGGGCGCGGGCAGCCGGTCCTCCGGGACCTCGACCACCCGCACGGGCAGCGGCGAGCGCACGGCCAGCGCCTCCACCGCGGCCCCGAGGCCGCGATCCGACAGCACGGCCGGATGGATGCCGCGGGCCAGCTCGCGCAGCTCCTCCAGCGCCTGGTTGAGCTCCTCGTGCGCGGAGGCGACGAGCGCCCGCGCCCGCTCGGGATCCTTGGCGATCTGCCGCTCGGCCATCCGCAGCGACAGCGAGAGCGCGACGAGCCGCTGCTGGGCGCCGTCGTGCAGGTTGCGCTCCAGCCGGCGGCGCTCGGCCAGGCCGGCCTCGACGATCCGGGCGCGGGAGCGGCGCAACTCCGCGAGCTTGGCGCCCAGCGCGGCCTGGAGGCGCTCGTTCTGCATCGCCAGCCCGGCGGCGGCGGCCACCGAGCCCAGCACCTCCGGCTCGGCGCGCAGGCTCGCGTCGTGGACGATCGCGCCCACCCGCTCGCCCTCCACCTCCACGGGCGTCCAGGCGCGCCGGCGGTCGCGCTCGGGCAGCGTGGCGGGCGTGCCGTCGCGGTGCACCCAGCGGCCGTCGATCCAGTAGACGAGCTTGAGCGTCTCGTCATCCAGCGCGTCGGCCAGCAGGCAGCGCAGCCCGTCCGCCCGCGGCTCCTCGCCCAGGCGCACCAGCAGCTCGCCGATCGCGTCCGCCCGCGCCACCCGGGTGCGCAGCAGGCCGAACAGGAACGTCACCGGCACCGAGGCGAAGACGAGCTGGACCAGCAGGTAGAGCAGCCCGCCGAACCCGTCGCTGCCGGTGATCGTCTGCGTGCTCAGCGAGCCGGCCAGCAGCACCATGAGCGCGATCCCGGACCACAGCACGGGCGCCAGCGCGCGGCGCTGCGGCGGCGTCGCGGCGCGCAGGCGGGCGACGACGATCCACAGCAGGTAGAGCACCAGGGCGACGGCCAGCGCGGTGACCACGTCCTCGAGCACGCGCCCCGCGGTCACGCTGTCGGAGACGTGGATGACCGAGCGCGGGCAGCCGTCGCAGTGGTCCATCGGGTTGTGGCCGACGGCGAGCATCGGCAGCGGACCGACGACCGCCAGCACGTAGCCGGCGGCCACCAGGCGCTTGCGCGAGCGCTTGAGCCGGCCGTCCGGATAGGCCAGCAGCAGGTGGACGAACGTGGCGACGTAGACGTTCGAGACGACCACCGCGGCGGTGAAGACGCCCGGGTCGTCCGCCGCGGTGAACGCGTTCAGCAGCCAGGCGAAGCCGGTGAACGTCATCAGCGCGCCGAAGCGGTTGGCCGGGCGGCGCCACCAGGCGTAGAGGCCGGTGGCGATCCAGATCGCGGCGATGCTCAGCCCCACGGCGGCGGTGAGCGCCGGGTGGTCGGTGTGGCCGGAGCCGACGATGACCCAGCAGCCCAGCAGCCCGACCAGCAGGGCCGCGAGCGCCAGCATGGCCAGCGCCCGGCTGAGCGTGGTCAAATGAGCAGCTCCTGCACGCGCTCGCCCGAGAGCTCGGCCTTCGGGACGAACCCGCGGGCCCCGGAGCGCGAGACGAGGGGGCCGAAGTCCGAGGAGTCGCGGCTGGAGACGAGGATCACGGCCGGGGAGTCGGGGTGGCCGGTGATCCGCTGGGCGACGTCGAACCCGTCGATGTCCGGCAGCTGGACATCCAGCAGCACGAGCTGCGGGCGCAGGCGGCACGTCTCCTTGACGGCGCTCGCGCCGTCCACCGCCTCGCCGACGACGTTGAACCCCTCCGACTCGAGCAGGACGCGCGCGCTGGCGCGAAAGGAGGGGTGGTCGTCGACTATGAGGACGGTGCAGTCCACGGGTTCGATTCTCGTCAGCGTGTGAACGTGTTCACATACGGCTGGCCGTACAACGTCAGCGGGCTGTCGCGTCCACAATCGCCCGGACCGCCGCCTGCGGGTCCGGCGCGCCGAAGACCGCGGTGCCGGCCACGAAGACGGTCGCGCCCGCCTGCGCGCAGCGGGGCGCCGTGTGCTCGTCGATGCCGCCGTCCACCTCGAGCGCCCGGTCCGGCCCGATCAGCGCGCGGATGCGCTCCAGGCGGTCGAGCGAGCGCTCCAGGAAGTCCTGGCCGCCCCAGCCGGGGTTGACCGTCATGCACAGGACCATGTCCGCCTCCTCCGTGAGGTCGCGCACCACCTCCGCGGGGGTGCCCGGGTTGAGCGCGAGGCCGGTGGCGCAGCCGGCGTCCCTGACGGCCTGCAGCGCGTAGTGGATGTGCGGGGTGGCCTCGTAGTGGACCGTGATCGAGTCCGCGCCGGCCGCGGCGAACGCCGCGACGTGGCGCTCGGGGCGCTCGACCATCAGGTGCACGTCGATGTGTGCGTCCGCGGCGTGGACCGTGGGCGCGAGCGCCTCCACGTGCGCCGGGCCCATGGTCAGCGGGGGGACGAAGTGGCCGTCCATGACGTCGACGTGGATGACCTTGGCGCCGGCGTCCAGCACGGTCTGCACCTGCTCGCGCAGCCGTCCGAAGTCCGCCGCGAGGATCGACGGCGCGATGCCCTTGAGCTTGGCCGCCATCAGATCGGCGTGAGCATCGACGCCTGGCAGTGCCCGCAGATGTACAGCGCGGTGTTCGACATGCGCACGATCGTCGAGTGCTCGCCGCAGTTCGGGCAGACCGAGCGCAGCTCGAAGCGCTGCATGCAGTTCACGCAGCGGTAGCGGCCGGGGAGGTTGGTCGTCGGGCGCAGCCAGGGCTCGTGGCAGGACGGGCAGATCGCCCCGAGGTCCACGTCGGGGGTCACGCGCGCGTGAGCCTCGCGATGAAGAAACCGTCGGTGCGGTCGCGGTGCGGCAGCGTCTGCAGGGTGCGCGGCATGCTCGGATGCTTCCAGACGGGGTGCACGGCCGACAGGTCGTCGGCCGCGAAGTCGCTGTGGGCGGCGAGGAAATCCTCGACGACGCGCTCGTTCTCGATGGGCGAGATCGTGCACGTCGAGTAGACGAGGGTACCGCCGGGGCGGACGGCCTCCGCCCCGGCGGCCAGGATCCGGCTCTGCAGCGCCGCGAGCTGCCGGGGGCGGTCGGCCTTGCGCCAGCGGGCGTCGGGGCGGGAGGCGAGGGTGCCGAGGTCCGAGCAGGGCGGGTCGACGAGGACGCGGTCGTAGGCGGCGCGCTCCTGCGGCTGCTGGGCATCTTGCGTGCGTACTTCGACGATCGTGGCCCCCATGCGGGCTGCGGTCCCTCTGAGCGCCTCGGCGCGGCCCGGGTGCTGCTCGACCGCGGTGACGCGGCCCTCGTTGCCCATGAGCGCGGCGAGGTGGGTCGTCTTGCCGCCGGGCGCGGCGCACAGGTCCAGGACGTGGTCGCCCGGGCGGGGGTCGAGAATGCGCGCCACCGCCATCGCGGCGCGGGACTGCGGCATGAACAGGCCCTCCTCCCATTCCGGCGCCGCGAACGCGTCGAACGGCCCGTCGAGGACGAGGGCGTCGCCGTCGATGGCGGCCGCGGGCAGCCGCTCGGCCAGGGCCTGGGGCGTGCTCTTCAGCGTGTTCGCCCGCACCACGGCCTCGGCCGGCTCGTTGCCGGCGGCCATGAGCGCTCTCGCGGTGTCCGGGCCGAGCGCCTCCCACCAGAGCTCGGCGATCCACTCGGGGTGCGAGTGGCGCAGCGCGGCCTGCGCGGGCGTGGCCTCCGGGAGGGCGGCGAGCAGCGGCCTGGCGTCGCGGGCGGCGCGGCGCAGGACGGCGTTGACGAGCCCGGCGGCGCGCGGCCGGTCGGCCTTGGCCAGCTCCACGGACTCCGTGACGGCCGCGTGGGGCGGCACGCGGTCCAGGTAGGCGAGCTGGAAGACCCCGAGCCGCAGCGCGGCCAGCACCGGCGGATCGAGGTCTTGGGCCGGGCGGCGGGCGAAGGCGGCGATGGCGTGGTCCAGCGCGGCCTTGCGCTGCACGGTGCCGTACGCCAGCCGGACGGCGAGCGCCCGGTCGCGGGCGTCGAGGTCGAGGCGGCGCGCCTCGCCGTGCAGCGCCCGGTCGGCCCAGGCGCCCTGCTCGAACACCCGGCGCACGACCGCGTACGCGCAGGCGCGTGCCGGCGCCACGGCCTTTACGCCGCGCCCGGGATCTGATTGGCTGTCGCCGCCCCTCGGTGGCCGCGTTGGTCGGCGGCTGCGCCCCGTACTCATACAGTCGTCCGGATTCCGGTCAGGTGCTCAAGCGCGAAAACCACGCGTTTGCAGCGCTTTCCGCCGGAGGTCGTACGTTCGTCCAAATCTGCTCAACCTGGGTCAATTCGAGCCATAGGGGCTAATGGAGCCCCTAGAACTTGCCGACACTTCCCGTGGAAGGGGAAGCCAAGCAATGTCGGACACTGACATCACCACATTTGAAAGCAGCCGCATGACGCGGCCCTCCGCCCTCGGTGACCTGCGTTTCGCGGGCACGATCGCGACCGGCCTCGTGGCCGGGACGCTCGGCCTCGGCGCGCTCGCGGCGCCGCTGGTCGGCTGGCGTGACTGGCCGTCCGGCCTCACGCCGCAGGACCAGCCCACGACCGTCCAGCTGGCCAAGCCGGCGGCCCAGCGCGGGGCGAACACCGCGACCTCGCGTGGGCGCGTGCCCGGCGCGGGTCAGACGGTGCCCGGCGGCGCCTCGGCCCTGGTCGCGCTCGGCGGCTCGGCGCTCGGCGGCGGCACGGCCGGCGCTGCGACCCCGGCGGCGGGCGGCCTCGGCGCGCTCGCGTTCAACCCCTCCCCGGCGGGCGGCGGCTCCGCGAAGGCCGGCGGCACCAAGACCACTTCCGTCGTCGGCGACTCCGGCTCCTCCTCGACCGGCACCGTGACGCAGGCCGGCACCGTCAGCTTCGCGGCGCCGAGCACTGCCGACACCGACCAGGACGGGCTGCCCGACGCCTACGAGGCGGCCAACGGCCTCAGCCTCAACGACGCGGCCGACGCGGCGCAGGCCGACGGCGCGACGGGCATGTCGAACCTGACCGTCTTCAAGATCCGCGCCACGTTCCCGAACGCCGACTCCAACGGCGACGGCATCATCAACGGTCTCGACGACTCCGACAACGACGGCGTGTCCAACGAGGCCGAGCTGCGCAACGGCACCGACCCGGCGAACCCGGACACGAACGCCGACGGCATCCCGGACGGCGCGGAAGACGCCGACGGCGCCGGCTACCCGGACGCGCTCGAGCCGGCCGCGCCGCCCGTGACCACCGAGACGCCCGCGCCGACCGACACCACGACGCCCCCGCCGGCCGACGACACGACCACGCCCGCCCCGACCGACGAGACGGTCCCGGCGCCGGTCGACGCCGCGCCGACGACGCCGCCGGCCGACACGACGACGCCGGTCGACGGCTCCGTGCCGCCGCCCGCCGACGCGCCCCAGAGCTGGGACGCGGCGCCGGCGACCACCGCCGTCGCGCAGCCCACCGCCGACCAGAGCTGGGCCGCGGCCCCCGCGGCCCCCGCGGCGACCGCCGGCGACTCCGCGACCCTGACCGACAACAGCAGCGCGGACAACGGTTCGTCGGAGGGAGACGACGCGTCGGCGACGCCCGCCGACGACGCGCAGGCCGCCAAGCCGGCCGGTGACGCCTCCTCGAAGCCCGCCGGCGACGCCGGCTCGGCCGACGAGTCCGCCAAGCCGGCCGACGACGCGCAGGCGACCGGCGACTCGGCGAAGCCCGCCGACTCCGCGCCGGCGACCGACGACTCCGCGAAGCCCGCCGACTCCGCGCCGGCGGCCGACGACTCGGCGAAGCCGGCCGGCCACAGCGATGCGGGCAACGGCTCATCGAAGGCTGACGAGGCGCCCGCGAAGGCCGCCGCCCCGGCGCAACCGGCCGCGGACGCCGCTCCGGCCGCTGACGCGGCGCCGGCGCAGCCGGCGGCCCCCGCTCCCGCCCCTGAGGCTCCCGCCGCTCCGGCTCCGGCCCCGGCGGCTCCGGCCCCCGCCGCGGCCGCTCCGGCCCCCGCCCCCGCGGCTCCGGCTCCGGCGCCTGCCGCTCCGGCCCCCGCGGCCCCGGCTCCCGCCGCGCCCGCGACGGCAGACGCCGCGGCCACGCCGGCCTGGTAGCCCCGGCTCACATCCCCTCCTGACCTCGGGGCGCCCAGTGGGCGCCCCGAGTCGTTCCGGGGCGTCCCGCAACGACGGCCTTACCGGCCAGCGTGGAGGCCGCCGGGATGCCGCGCGAGGGGCGTGGCGCGCGACGCCGATCGTGATTGCCCGACGCGGCGACTCATGGGCCGGCTCGGCTGCGCGCCGATGGGCGCTGGGGACCGGCGATCTGCAGGAGGGCGTCGACGGCCAGGCCGAGGTCGGCGCGCTCGCCACGGCCGAGCGAGGCGGGCGTTTCCGCGGAAACGTGCACATGCGCGCGGCGGTTCCCCGCCAGCAGGCGGGCGCCGTCGCCGCGCGGCGGGCGGGGCGCGGCCGGCAGGCGCCGTCCATCCGCATCGAAGAACGCCTGGCCGGCGCGCGAGCGGCGCATCGAGAACCCGCCCTCGTGGAGCAGCCGGTGGTGATGGCGGCAGAGCGGCACGAGATTGTCGGCGTCGGTGCGGCCGCCGTCGGCCCAATGCCGCACGTGATGGGCGTCGAGATGGCGGGTCTGCGTGCAGCCGGGGAACGTGCAGCCGCCGTATCGCCCGTGCAGCGCCCGGCGCAGCGCGGGCGGGATCGCGCGCGGTCTTCGCCCGACCGACAACGGCCGGCCGTCGCGCTCGATGATCCGGAGCAGGCTCGCATCGCAGGCGAGCCGGCGAGCGACCGCGGACGGCAGCGGCACGCCCGCGTCGAGCTCGCATCGGACGGTCTCCGGCCCGGCACCCGAGCCGTCGTATGGCGAGGCGGTGTCGGCCGCCGCGGCGGGGCGGGATGCCAGTGCGTCGGCATCGACGTGGACGACCACCATGTACCGGTCGGCGTTCGTGCCGCGCGTCTCGCCCGCCAGCGACGCCTCCGCGAGCGCCAGCAGCGCGTCGGCGTTGCGCGCCGAGACCGTCGGCGCCGGGTCCGCCTGGCCCAGCGCCGCGGGCTCCGGCGTTTCCGCGGAAACGCTCCGCGGCCCGCCGTGCTCCGCGGGCGGGGCGCCGAGCGCGTCGCGGGCGGCCTCCAGCGCGGCGACCAGCAGCGCACCCTGCTCGGCGGGGAGGCGACCGCGCAGCACCAAAGTGCCGTCGTCGTCCCATGACCAGCTGACCGACCGCTGAGCGAATGCCCGCTCGGCGCCCTCCTCCACCGCGAGCACCGACCGGTAGCCGCGCACGATCCGCTCCAGCTGGCCGGCCGTGGCATGCCGCGCCAGCGACACCAGCTCGCCCTCGTCGTCGACCTCCTCCACGCGGGTGAGCGCGCGCACCTTGGAATAGCTCAGCTCGCCCCGGCCGAATGCGGCCGCCACCAGCGGCAGGTCGCGGAGCCGGCGCGCGACGCGAACGTGCTCGCGCGCGGTGAGGGGCGCGAGCCCGCAGCTCCACGAGAGCCACGCCGCGCACGACTTGGAGCCACTCGCCGCCCAGCCCTCGCGCGCGTCGTACTCCGCGATCAGGGCCAGCCAACGCGCGGTGGCCGCACTGAGATGGGCCGCCAGCGTGGTGATCTCGTCCGCAAGTGCCTCGGTCCCCGCCACAAACGTATGTTCGCATCACGGCCGGACGGATTCCGGGCGGCCGGCTGCGGTCAACCCAGCGACTCGAGCAGGCCGCCGGCCACGAGCTCCTCTTCTATCCGCCGCCCGGACTGGTGCATCGCGGCGGAAAGGCCGCGGTCCCACGTCGCCGCGACGGGCGACCCGGTCAGCCGGCCGGCGTGCGGGTGTGCGGCGACGGCGCGCAGGTACGCGTCGCGGTCGAACCGCACCGGCTGGACGGGCAGTCGCCGGTGCAGGAGGTTGCCGATCGCGAGCCCGCTCCAGTCGAAGTCGCCGTGATGGCGCAGGGGCACGCCGGCGGCGGCCAGCTCGGCGAGCTCGCGTTCCAGCCGCGCCCGCCGGCTCGCGAGCTCGGCGAGCCGCTCCTCGGTCGCGGCCACCTCGGCGCGGGCGGCCGCCAGCCGGGTCTGCAGCTCGGCGAGCCGCGCGCGCCGAGCGTCCTCACGGGCGGCGTGGCCGATGTACTCCGCCGCCGGCTTGTGCCACGCGCCGCGCAGGACGCCGTTGCGAAAGCGTCCGTCGCCGGCGACCCACACCGGCGCCTCGCACTCGCCGAGGCCGATCGCGCCGAGCAGCCGGTGCAGCTGCGCCTCGGAGACCCCGCCGCCGGGCGCGGGGACGAGCGCATCCGCGAGCGGACGGTCGACGGCTTCACCCGCGGGCGGGGCGACCAGCACGTCCTCGGTGTGGGCATCGAGCAGCTCGCCGACCGACGTGACCCAGCCGTCCAGGATGCCCGCGGCTTCCAGCGCGGCCTCCAGGCCGGCGCGCACGTCGGGCGCGAGGCCGGCGCGAAAGTCGACGAGCTGCCAGAGCGGCGCGCCGGGGCGCCGCTCGCGGGTGCCCTCGGCACGCGTATAGGGTGCGGGCGGCTCCGGAGCCACGCCGGATTCCAGGTCCTGGATCTCACGCTCCAGCCCGTCGACCGTCGCGCGCCCGTCGGCGTGGCGAGCGCTCGCATCGGCCGTCGCGCGTTCGATCCGCCGCGCCGCGTCGCGGCCCGCGGCGTTGACCGCGGGCTCGAGCGGGTTCGCGCCGCTCACGGTCTGCAGCCAGCCGTCCAACGCGGCGAGCGCGCCCGCGCTGTCCGGCAGCGCGAGCTCGGTGGCGGCGGCGACGTGCTCGCGCACCGCGCGCGTATACGCAGCGGCCGCGGCGGCCAGGCGAGCGCGCGCCGCATCGCGCCGCGCCGTGGCCTCGGCGTGCTCGCTGACGAGCTGCTCAGTGTGCGCTCGGGCCTCGGCGAGCGCGTCGCGCGCCCGCTCCCAGCGCCGCAACAGGCCGCGCACGCGTGCGATCGCCTTCTGCCGGCGCGCGGCCAGCGAGTCGGCACGGGACGCGGCGTCCGTCTCGGCGAGCACGTCCTCCAGCGCAGCGGCGATGCCGGCTTGCCCGGCGTGGCCGGCGGCCTCGGTGCGGCGGGCGCCGACGGCGGACTCCGCCTCGGCGGCTTCGGCTTCGGCCTCGGCGAGCCGGGCGCCCAGGTCAGCGACGCGCCGCTCGAGGCGATCCGCGGCGGACTGGGCCTCCCCGCGCCGTGCTGCGGCCTGATCGGCCTCCTCGGCGGCGCGGCGGAGCTCCCGCGCGCTGCGCGCCGCCGGATCGTCCTGCAGCGCCTGACGCCGGGCCTCGAGGCGGGACGCGTCGCCGCGCAGCCCCGCGAGCGTCTCACGCGACCCGGGGAGATCCGCCTGTGCGCGGACCTGCTCGGCCTCGGCCTCCGCCAGCTCCCGGCTCACGCGGTCGAAGACCGTCTGCGCCTGCCGGAGCGGAGCGGCGCGGCGGCGCGTGGCCATGCGCGCGTAGGACCGGTAGGTCGTCAGATACCGCTCCGACGCGTCGCGCGCCTCGATCATGGCGGCGAGCTGCTCACCGTCTTCCTCGAGCGCCCGGAACGCCTCGGCGACATCGGCGATCAGCGCCTGGTCGAGCGGCGGCAGGGCGCCGGATCGTCCGCGCCGAGCTCCTCCTGGACGTCCTCGCTGCGCAGGTGCACGACGAACCGGCGTTTCGCCGCGACGAACGCCAGCATGACCCGCAGGTAGAGGGCGGCGTGCGGTGTCGCCAGGTGGGCGAACGGCCTGAACTTCGCGGGATCGGGTGCGCTGCCGGCGGCCGACATGGGCCAAGGGACGTTGGCACGCGCGGCGGACGGAACGCCGGCGCTACGTCTCGAGATCCAGGGCCCGGGCGGTCTCGCCGAGCAGGTACCGGTTCCAGACGCTCTCCCGGTCGTCGCGGGCGAGCAGCTCGCGGGCGGGCTCGGCGGCGCGGGGATCCTGGCGGACCGCGAGGCCGTGGACCGCCTCCAGCCGCGTGTCGGCGTCAGGGTCGGCCAGCCGGGCGGCGAGCGCCTCGCGCAGCTCCGGGGAGTCGTCGTCGGCCAGGGTCCCGAGCGCGAACGTGGCCCAGTCGCGCACGCGCGGCTCGGGGTCGCCGGACAGGCGGATGAGCGCCTCCCGCGCCGCGTCGCCGCCGCGGCCGGCGAGGGCGAAGGCCACCCCCTCGCGCACATCGGCGTCGGCGTCACCTGCGTGATCCAGGAGCCAGTCGTGGCCCGCCCGCTCGCCGAGGTGGCCGAACGCGCAGGCGATCGCGCCGAGCACGCCGGGATCCCGCTCCCGCGCGGCCATCGCCCGCAGCGCCGCCTCCTGGTCGGGCGCGAGCGCGCGCCGGACGCCGTCGAGCTGCCCGAGCAGCACCGCGGCGAGCTCGCGCGCCGCCGGGTCCGCGTCCGACCCCAGCGCGACCAGCGCGGAGAGCGTCTCGCGGCTCTCCCGCGCAGCCAGCGCGCAGACGTGCGGCTTCCAGTCGTCGCCGTGGTCGGCCCACTCCGCGCGGGCCCGGGCGATCAGCTCCTCCAACGGGCGCTCGGGCAGCGCCGGGTCGAGCCGGAAGTGGGTCAGCCGCGGGTCGGGCCGGCCGCGCAGCCACTCCGCGGCCGCCATCGCCCGCGCGCCGGGCGGCCGGATCTCGGTCAGCTCCAGCGCGCCGCCGTGGCAGTCGAGCAGCAGCCGCTCGCCCTCCGCCCGGATCAGGCCGCCGGCGGGGGCGAGCGTCGGGCCGTCCACGCGCGCGGCGAGCACGCCGAGGAACGAGCCGTCGGGCAGCGGCAGCCGGGCGCCGATGTGCGGCCGCAGCGCGCGCACGGTGCGCTCGACCTCCTCGGGGCGCTGCGTGGGGTCGAGCGCGCGGTCGGTCGCCGTGATCTTGTGCGCGTAGGTGACGCCGGCCTCGTCCTGCTCGACGGGCTCGGGGTGCTCGTCCAGCGCCCGCACGAGCAGCTCGGCGCCGAGGGTCTCCAGCCGCGCGGACAGCGTGCCGTAGTCGTCGTCGGGGCGGATCGGCTCGGCCGCCGCCAGGTAGACCGGGCCGGCGTCCCAGCCGGCGGTGACCCGCATGATCGAGACGCCCGTCTCGGCGTCGCCGGCCATCATCGCCCGCTCGATCGGCGCCGCGCCCCGCCAGCGCGGCAGCAGCGACGGGTGGACGTTGAGCATCTCGTAGTCCGAGAGCAGCGGCTCCTTGATCAGCACGCCGTAGGCGCACGTGGTCAGGACGTCCGGGCGGGCGGCGGCGATCCGCTCGAGCACGTCGGCGTCGTGCAGCCGCTCGGGCTGGATGACCTCCAGGCCCAATTCACCCGCCACGACGGCCACCGGCGGCGGCGCCAGGCGGCGTCCCCGGCCGCGGGGCGCGTCGGGGCGCGTGACCACCAGCTCCGGCCGGTGGGGCGAGTCCGCGAGCCGCCGCAGCACGACCGCCGCGAACTCCGACGTCCCGAGATAGACGGTCCGCACGGCTAGGCGCCCCGCTCCGGCGGCCCGCTGGCGACGCGCGGCGCCACTACGCCGCGGCGCGCGGCTCGAGCGCCTCGCGCAGCGCGCGCATCGCCTGCTTGCGCTGGTCGCGCGGGGTCTTGTCGAGGATCAGCACGCCGTCCAGATGGTCCATCTCGTGCTGGATGACGCGGGCCTCGAGCCCGGAGGCCTCGACCAGGATCGGGTCGCCGCGCTCGTCCTGGGCGTGCACGCGCACGTGCACCGGCCGCTCGACCTCGACGACCACGGCGGGCAGCGAGAGGCAGCCCTCCTCCGCGGTCTCCTTCTCCTTGCTGGCCCACTCGAGCACGGGGTTCACGAGCGCGGCGACCGCGCCCTCGAGCTCCGTCCGGTAGACCAGCACGCGGTGCATCACGCCGAGCTGGGTCGCGGCGAGCCCGATCCCGTAGGCGTCGTGCATGAGGAGGCCCATCCGCCGGACCTCCTCGACCAGCGCGTCGTCGAAGCGGTCGATCGGCCGGGCGACGGAGCGCAGCGCCGGGTCGCCGTACTTGACGACGTGCTTGAGCGCCGCCTCGCGGCGCGCGCGGGTCTCCGGATCCAGGCGCTCCTGCGGCTCGGCGACCTCGCCGTGCGCCTCGGTGTGGACCTCCTCGGCCATGGACGGGAAATGTTAGACGGGGTCCACGTCCACCGAGAAGCTCACGTCGCGGAACGCGCGCTCGCGCGCGGCGGCCTCCACGGCCGCCCCGGTGGCGGCGACGGCCGCCGCGCGCTCGGTCGTCTTGAGCACGAGCTGGAAGCGGTCGCGGCCGCGCAGGCGGAACAGCGGCGCGGGCCCGAGGCGCTCGGTTCGCTCGCGCGCCGGGAGCGCCTCGGCGATGCGAGCGGCGGCGGCCCGGGCGGGCTCCGGGTCCTCGGCGCTGCACACGACGCGGATCAGGTCCGCGAACGGCGGGTAGCGCAGCGCGCGCCGGCGCTCGAGCTCGCCGCGCAGGAAGCCGTCGGCGTCGTGGCGGGCGGCCGCCTGGATCGACGGCGCGTCGGGCGTCATCGTCTGCACGAGCACGCGGCCGCCGCGCGGCCCGCGGCCGGCCCGGCCGGCGAGCTGGGCGACGAGCGCGAACGTGCGCTCCTCCGCGCGGAAGTCCGGGAAGCGCAGCGTGGCGTCGGCGTCGAGCACGACGCCGAGCGTGACGTCCGGGAAGTCGTGGCCCTTGGCGACCATCTGCGTGCCCAGCAGCAGCCCGCGCGGCGCGGCGTGGAAGCGCGCGAGCAGCTCCGGGACGGCGTCCTTGGTCGCCGCGGTGTCGGCGTCCAGGCGGAACACCGGGGTGTCCAGGCCGGCGCGCAGCTCCGCCTCCATCCGCTCTGTGCCCGCGCCGTGGCGCGCGACGGCCAGCGAGCCGCAGGCGTCGCAGCGCTCGGGCACGCGCTCGCGGTGCCCGCAGTGGTGGCAGGCCAGCGCGCGCTCGGCCCGGTGGAGCACGAGCGCGACGTCGCAGTGCGGGCACTCCCAGGCCTTGCCGCAGGCGCGGCAGGTGAGGAAGTTCGACCAGCCGCGCCGGTTGAGCAGCACGATCGCCTTGCCGGCCGCCGCCAGCGCGCGGCGGGTCTCGGGGTGCAGCGGGTGGTTCGCGCCGCGCATGTCGAGCACGCGGACCGGCGGCAGCCCGCGGGTGGAGCCCACGCGCTCGGGCAGGCGCAGCCGGTCCATGCCGTGGACGGTCTCCGGGCGGGGCGTGGCGGAGCCGGCGAGCAGCTGCGCGCCGGCGCGGCGGGCGCGCTCGGCGGCGACGTGGCGGGCGTCGTAGCGCGGGTCGCCCTCGTGCTTGTAGGAGCTGTCGTGCTCCTCGTCGACCACGACGAGGCCGAGGTCCGCGACCGGGGCGAAGACCGCGGAGCGCGGGCCGACGGCGATCCGCGCCTCGCCGCTGCGCAGCCGGCGCCACTCGTCGTAGCGCTCGCCGTCGGAGAGCGCGGAGTGCAGCAGCGCGACCGTGTCGCCGAAGCGCGCCTGGAACCGGGCGACGGTCTGCGGCGTGAGCGCGATCTCAGGGACGAGCACGATGACGCCGCGCCCGCGGGCCAGCGCGGCCGCCGCGGCGCGCAGGTACACCTCGGTCTTGCCGGAGCCGGTCACGCCGTGCAGCAGGTGGTCGCCGCCGGCCTCGATCGCGGCCAGCGCCGCGCGCTGGGCCTCCGTGGGCTCGACGACACGGTCGGGCGCGGGGTTGCCGCGCGGGGCCCGCCGGCTCGCCCGCGGCGCGATCGTCACCATCCCGCGCGCCTCGAGCCGGCGCAGCGCCGGCAGGTCCGCGCCCGCCGGCCCGGGCAGGCGGGCGAGCAGCGCGCGCTGGCGGTCCGTGAGCCGGCCGTCTGCCCCGGTCGGCTCGGCCCACAGCGCGGTCTTGGTCCGGCCCGGCGGCGGCAGCACGAGGCTGAGCGCGCGCGCCGGCGTGGAGCAGTACTCGACCGCCATCCAGCGTGCGAGCTCGACCAGGTCCGCCGGCACGGCGTCGTCGAGCACGGCCGTGGGCTCCGCCAGCCGGTCGTCGGGCAGCTCGCTCGTCTCGGCCAGCTCGACCACCACGCCGTCGAGCCGCTGGCGCCCGAACGGGATCCGGAGCACCGAGCCCACCCCCACGTCGCCGTCCACCCGGTAGTCGAACGGGCCGGACAGCCGGCGGGTGGTGGTGAGCGGCTCGACGCGGGCGATCATCGGGACTGCCGACGATAGGCGCCGGGGGTGACGACCTCGCCCCAGGAGAACGGTTTCGCCCTCCGGTCGCGGGCGCCGCCCCCGCGCCGGGCGCAGCCGCGCCGTCGAACCTCCGTGCGACGATACATCGGTGATCCTCGTCGGGGACAACCTGCCGCTGCTCCGCGACCTGCCGGACGGGCTCGCGCAGATGGTCTACGCCGACCCGCCGTTCAACACGGGCCGCACGCAGACCCGGCGCACGCTGGCCACCGTCGGCGCGGAAGCGAACGGCGACCGCACCGGCTTCGGCGGGCGCCGCTACGCCACGACGCTGCTCGCCGAGTCCTCCTACCGCGACGAGTTCGACGACTACCTGGGCTTCCTCGCGCCGCGGTTGGAGGAGGTCAAGCGCGTGCTGCACCCGACCGGGACGCTGTACCTGCACCTCGACTACCGCGAGGCGCACTACGTGAAGCTGCTGCTCGACGAGCTGTTCGGGCGCGGGTGCTTCCTCAATGAGCTGATCTGGGCCTACGACTACGGCGCCAAGCCGCGCCGGCGCTGGCCGCAGAAGCACGACACGATCCTCGTCTATGTCAAGGACCCCGACGCGTACTTCTTCGACGCCGACGGCGTCGACCGCGAGCCGTACATGGCCCCGGGCCTGGTCACCCCCGAGAAGGCCGAACGGGGCAAGCGGCCGGTGTCGGTGATCTGGCACACGATCGTCTCCCCCACCGGGCGCGAGAAGACCGGCTATCCGACGCAGAAGCCCGAGGGGCTGCTCAGGCGCTTCGTCCAGGCCTCCAGCCGTGAGGGCGACCTGTGCCTGGACCCATTCGCCGGCTCGGGCACGCTGGGCGCCGTCGCCCGCAAGCTCGGCCGCCGCTACCTGCTGATCGACGAGAGCCCCGAGGCCGGCCGGGTGATGCGGGAGCGCCTCGGCCATGCCTGACCGGGTCGCCGCCCGCGGGCCCGGCCGGGTGAACCTGATCGGCGAGCACACCGACTACAACGCCGGGCTGGCGATGCCGTTCGCGATCGAGCGCGGCGTCACGGTCACCGCCACCGCCCGCGACGACGGGCGGATCGCAGCCCGCGCGCTCGACCTCGGCGAGTCGGACGAGTTCCCGCTCGGCAACGAGGAGCACGGCGAGGGCTGGCGGGCGTTCGTGCGCGGCACGGTCGGGGAGCTGCGCGCCGCCGGCTACGAGCTGCGCCCGGCCACGGTGGAGATCACCGGCGACGTGCCGCTGGGCAGCGGGCTGTCCTCCTCGGCGGCGATCTCCACCGCGCTCTCCCTCGCCCTGCTCGCGCTGGCCGGGCAGCGCCCGCCGGACGACCTGCGCGAGCTGGCCAAGCTCTGCTCGCGCGTGGAGAACGACTGGGTGGGCGCCCAGACCGGTCTGCTCGACCAGTTCGCCGCGCTGCTCTCCGAGCCCGGCCATGCGCTGCGCATCGACTTCCGCAGCCTCGACGTGCGGGCCGTGCCGCTCGACCTGGGCGAGTGGCGCCTGGTCACCGTCGACTCGGGCGCCACGCACTCGCACGCCGGCTCGGGCTACAACGAGCGCCGCGCAGAGTGCGAGGCGGCCGCCGAGGCGCTGGGCGTCGAGTCGCTGCGCGACGCCACCGAGCAGGACCTCGAGCGCCTCGACGGCGCGCTGCGCAGGCGCGCCCGCCACATCCTCACCGAGAACGCCCGCGTGGACGCCATGGCCGAGGCCCTGCACGCGCACGACCTCCAGATGGCCGGCCGCCTGCTCGACGAGTCCCACGCCAGCCTGCGCGACGACTACGAGTCCTCGGTGCCCGAGGTCGAGGCGACCGTCGACGCGCTCAAGGCGGCCGGAGCGGCCGGCGCCCGCATGGTCGGCGGCGGCTTCGGCGGCTCGGTGCTCGCGCTGCTCGCGCCCGGCGTCAGCGCGCCCGAGGGCGCGCTGCAGGTGTCTCCGGGGCCGTCAGCCCGCCTGCTTTGAGGAGGACTTCGCCTCCTCCTCGCGCAACTGGGCGCCGAGCGGCCGGGTGAACGCCCAGATGAGGAACAGTGAGCCCAGGATGAGCATCCCCAGCCCGGCCCACAGGTTGATGTGCACGCCGGCCGCCTTGCGGATCTCGGCCTCGCCGTCGGTCAGCCCGACGATGGTCAGCACGATCCCGTAGAGGACGAACAGCCCGCCGATGATGCGGCGCAGGTCGAACAGGTTGGCCGCGCGCTCGACGTCGGCGTCGCCCTGGTGGGCCTCCTTCTCGGCCTGCTCGGACTCTCGGATCAGGGGGTCTTCAGCCATCTCGCCTCCCTAGAAGAAGATGATGCAGAGGACGATCGCGATGGCCAGGGCGCCGAAGCCGAGCAGGTTCGGGTTGCGGTACCAGACCTTGTCCTCGGGCGGCACCTCCTCGTCGACGACCGCCATGCCGTGGACCAGGCCCTTGAGCTCCTCCACGGGTTTCGGCCGGGTGAACATGCTCACCAGCACCGCCACGCCGCCGCCGACCACGAACGAGAGCCCGGACCCGATCATCGACTCACTGAGGTCCGAGCCGAACGACCACAGGCCGAGGAACTTGTAGCCCACCCAGGTGATCAGCGCCGTCAGCGTGCCCAGCAGCAGGCTCCAGAAGCCCGCCGACGGCGTCATCCGCTTCCAGAACATGCCGATGATGAACGTGGCGAACAGCGGCGAGTTGAAGATCGAGAACAGCGCCTGGATGTAGTTCATCAGGTTCGAGTAGCCCGACGCGATCAGCGCGGTGGCGATCGAGATGACGATCGCCGCCACGGTGGCGACGCGCCCGAACCACACGTAGTGCTCGTCCGGCTCGTCCGGCTTGAAGTACGGCTCGTAGAGGTCGGTGGTGACGACCGTGTTGAACGCGCTCACGTTGGCCGCCACGCCGGCCATGAACGAGGCCAGCAGGCCGGTCAGCGCGAGCCCCAGCATCCCGTTGGGCAGGTACTTGTTCATCAGCAGCGGGATGACGTTGTTGTATTGCAGCTGGCCGGTGGTCCCGCCCAGGTGCGGGATCTGGACCAGCGCGATCATGCCCGGGATGACCACGAGCGCGGGGATGAACAGCTTCGGGTAGGCGCCGATCAGCGGCGTGCGCTTGCCGGCGGAGAGGTTGCGGGCCGACAGCGCGCGCTGGACCTCGGCGAAGTTCGTCGTCCAGTAGCCGAACGAGAGCACGAACCCGAGGCCGAAGATGATCCCGATCCACGACGCGCCGATCGGGTTGGTCACGTGGCCCGGCGCCGTGCCCTGCAGCACGTGCAGGCCCGCCTCGCCCACCTTGGTGTGCTTGAACTTGTCGGTCAGCCCGCCCCAGCCGCCGATGCTGTGCAGCGACACGATGACCAGCGGGATGAGCGCGGCCAGGATGACCCAGAACTGCAGGACCTCGTTGTAGATCGCGCTCGACAGGCCGCCGAGCGTGATGTAGGCCAGCACCACCGCCGCGGCGACGACGATGCCGACGATGATCGGCCAGCCGAGCAGGAAGTTCAGGACCAGTGCGAGCGCGTACAGGTTCACGCCGGCGATCAGGACCGTCGCCACCGCGAACAGCAGGCTGTTGAGCACGTGCGAGGAGTTGTTGAAGCGCAGCCGCAGGTACTCCGGGACCGAGCGGACCTTCGAGCCGTAGTAGAACGGCATCATCACCAGGCCGAGGAAGACCATGGCCGGGATCGCCCCCACCCAGTAGTAGTTGGCGGTGGCGACGCCGTACTGGGCGCCGTTGGCCGACTGGCCGAGGATCTCGGTGGCGCCCAGGTTGGCCGAGATGAAGGCCAGGCCGGTGATCCAGGCGGGCAGCGAGCGGCCCGACAGGAAGTAGTCGAGGCTCGTCTTGATGTACCGCTTGGCCACGATCCCGATGCCGAGGACCACGACGAAGTAGACGACCACGATCGCGTAGTCGAGAAGGTTCGTGTCAAGCCGGACCTGGTTCATGGGGCCTCCCTCGGGAAGCCCACATACCCGGTTTTCGCCCTCCGTGCTCGCAAGCTCGCAACGTCGGGCGACGTTACGGCGAGCTTCTATGCGACAGCGTCTGCTGCGGTGAGGCCCGCGGCCTCACGCAGCGCGGCGGCCTTGTCGGTGCGCTCCCACGTGAAGTCGTGGTCGTCGCGCCCGAAGTGGCCGTAAGCGGCGGTCTTCTGGTAGATCGGCCGGTGCAGCTTCAGGTACTCGCGGAACGCGCCGGGCCGCAGGTCGAAGTACTCGTCGATCAGCGCGAGGATGCGCCCGCGGCCGACCTTCTCGGTCCCGAATGTCTCGACCATCACGGACACCGGGTGGGCCACGCCGATCGCGTAGGCCACCTGGACCTCGCAGCGGTCGGCCAGCCCGGCGGCCACCACGTTCTTGGCCACGTAGCGGGCCGCGTAGGCGGCCGAGCGGTCGACCTTGCTCGGGTCCTTGCCGGAGAACGCGCCGCCGCCGTGGCGGGCCATGCCGCCGTAGGTGTCGACGATGATCTTGCGGCCGGTCAGCCCCGCGTCGCCCACCGGGCCGCCGATGACGAAGCGGCCGGTCGGGTTGACGAGGAAGTTCTTGCGCAGCTTGCGCTCGTCGTAGAGATCCTTGGGCAGGATCGGCTCGACGACGTGCTCCCACAGGTCGTCCGGGATGAGCGACTCGGCGCCCTCGCGGTGCTGGGTGGAGATCAGCAGCTTCTCGATCTCCACCGGCCGGCCCTCGCGATAGCGCACCGACACCTGGGTCTTGCCGTCGGGGCGCAGGTAGGGGACGACCTCGCACTTGCGCACGTCCGCCAGCCGGTGGGCGAGCTTGTGCGCCAGCGAGATCGGCAGCGGCATCAGCTCGTCCGTCTCGTTGGACGCGTAGCCGAACATCATGCCCTGGTCGCCGGCGCCGGCCACGTCCAGCGTGTCGTCGTCGGAGGCGTCATGGCGGGCCTCGTAGGCCTGGTCGACGCCCTGGGCGATGTCGGGCGACTGCTTGTCGATCGCGTTGATGACCGCGCAGGAGTCGGCGGAGAAGCCGAGGTCGGCGTCCGTGTAGCCGATCTTGCGGATCGTGGACCGGGCGATGTCCTGGATGTCCACGTAGGTGGTGGTGGAGATCTCGCCGGACACGACGACAAGGCCGGTGTTCACCAGCGTCTCGCAGGCGACGCGGCCATTCGGGTCGTCGCGCAGCACCGCGTCGAGGACGCCGTCGGAGATCTGGTCCGCGACCTTGTCCGGGTGGCCCTCGGTGACGGACTCGGAGGTGAACAGGTACTCGTTGTCGTTCATCGGGGCGAAAGCCTAGCGGGCATCAGCGGTTATCCCTGGACCTTTGGCGGGACTTGCGCTCGGCGAAGTCGATGATCACCGGGACGCCGTCGAGGCCGTAGCGCTCGCGCAGCCGGTTCTCCACGAAGTACGCGTAGTCGCGGGTGACGCGCTGGCGCGAGTTGACCTGGATGGAGAACCGCGGCGGCCGCGTGCCGATCTGGGCGATGTAGAGCAGCTTGAGCCGGTGGCCCTGCTTGGCCGGCGGCTGGCGGGCGGCGACCACGTCGGCCAGGAAGCGGTTGAGCTCCGGCGTCGGGACGCGGTGGCGGGCGCGGTCGGCGATCGCCAGCGACTCCTGCAGCAGCCGCTGGATGTGGCGGCCGGTCTTGGCCGACGCCGTGAGGACCTTCGGGCGCAGGCGCAGCTTCTGGTTGACGCGGGCGCGCTCGCGGTCGAGCTCCTGCGCCCCCACGCCCCCGCCCGGGCCGAGCGGGTCGCCGGCGCCGCCGGTCAGGTCCCACTTGTTGAGCACGAGCGCCGTGGCGCAGCCGGACTTCATCGCCAGCTCGGCCACCCGCAGGTCCTGCGCGGTGACGCCGTCCTGCGCGTCGCAGACCACGAGCGCCACGTCGGCGCGCTCGGCCGCGCGCTGGGAGCGCAGCGCGGTGTAGTACTCGACCGACTCGCGGACCTTGGCCGCGCGGCGGATGCCCGCCGTGTCGACGAGCAGCAGCCGCCGGCCGTCGACCTCGATCGGCGTGTCGATGGCGTCGCGCGTCGTGCCCGCGACCTCGGACACGATCACCCGCTCGCGGCCCAGGAACGCGTTGACCAGCGACGACTTGCCGACGTTCGGCCGGCCGATCACCGCCAGCCGGACGAGGTCCTCGTCCTCCTCGGGCGCCGCGCCGCCGTCGGGCAGCAGCTCGACGAGCCGGTCGAGCAGGTCGCCCGTGCCCAGGCCCTGCGCGGCGGATACGGCCAGCGGCTCGCCCAGCCCGAGGCCGTGGAAGTCGTGGGCCAGCGGCAGGTCCGCCGGCCCGTCGATCTTGTTCGCCGCCACGACGACGGGGAGCGAGCCGCGGCGCAGGATGTCGGCGATCTCCTCGTCGCCCGGCCGCAGCCCCGCGCGCGCGTCGACCACCAGCAGCGCCACCTGCGCGTCGGCCAGCGCGGCGCGCGCCTGGTCCTGGATGGAGACGGCCAGCGGGTCCTCGTCGTCGAGGTCGACGCCGCCGGTGTCGATCAGCGTGAAGTGGCGGCCGTTCCAGTCGGTGGCCAGCTCCTTGCGGTCGCGCGTGACCCCCGGCCGCTCGTGGACGACCGCCTCGCGGCTCTGGGTGAGCCGGTTGACCAGCGACGACTTGCCGACGTTCGGGTAGCCGACGACCGCGACCTTCATGCGCCGATCTCCTTGGCCTCGGTCGCCAGCACGACGATCTGGTCGACCACCTCGTCGAGCGTGAGGCCGGTGGTGTCGACCGGGGTGGCGTCGGGCGCGGGCTGATGGATCGAGCGGCCCTCGGTCGCGTCGCGCGCGTCGCGCTCGCGCTGGCGGACGAGCTCGGTCTCCCGGTCGTGGCCGGTCTGCGCGGCGCGGCGGCGGGCGCGCTCCTCGGGGCTGGCGAAGAGGAACACCTTCACGGGCGCGTCGGGGGCGACCACGGTGGCGATGTCGCGGCCCTCGGCCACCCAGTCGCCCTCGGCCATGATCGCCTGCTGTTGGGCGACGAGCGCGGCGCGGACGCCGGGGTCCGCCGCGACCTTGGAGGCCGCCTCGGACACCGCGGGCGTGCGGATCGCCCGCGTGACGTCGCGCCCGTCGATCGTGATCGTCTCGCCGATCTGCAGCTCCAGGCGCCGGGCCAGCTCCGCCGCGGGCTCGCCGGTCTCCAGCGTGGCCAGCCCGACGCAGCGGTACATCGCCCCGGTGTCGAGGAACGTGAAGCCGAGCCGCGCCGCGACGGCGCGGGCGACGGTTGACTTGCCGGCCCCCGCGGGCCCGTCGATGGCTATGACCATTGCGCCCTCACGATAGATGAGGGCGTACGGCAAGCTGAGGGGATGAGCGCATTCCCCCTCGCCGTCGCCCAGGGCCTGTGGCGGCCCGAGACGATCTACCTGAACACGGCGAGCTATGGCCTGCCTCCCGACCCCGCGTGGGAGGAGCTGCAGGCCGCGCTCACCGACTGGCGCGGCGGCCGGACGAGCTGGGAGCCCTGGAACCGGCTCGTCGGCCGCTCGCGCCACGCGTTCGCCGAGATGACCGGCGCCGCCCCGGAGCACGTGACCGTCGGCGCGAACATCTCCGGGCTGGTGGCGCACATCGCCGGCTCGGTGCCCGACGGCACGCGCGTGCTGGCCGCCGACGTCGAGTTCGAGTCGCTGATCTTCCCGTTCCTGGCGCAGGCCGCCCGCGGCGTCACGGTCCGGTTCGCGCCGCTGCGGCAGCTCGCCGAGGCGATCGACGGCGACACGGACCTGGTGGCGGTCAGCGCCGTGCAGTCCTCCTCCGGCGAGGTCGCGGCGCTCGACGACATCGCCGACGCGGCCCGCCACCACGGCGCGCTGACCGTGGTCGACGCCACGCACGGCGTGGGCTGGCTGCCGCTCGACGCCACGCGGTTCGACGCGCTGGCCTGCGCCGCCTACAAGTGGCTGATGTGTCCCCGCGGGACGGCGTTCATGGTGCTCGACCCCGGGCTCGCCGAGCGCCTGGTGCCGACGCAGGCGGGCTGGTTCGCCACCGAGGACCCGCTCGAGGCCACGTTCGGGCCGCCGCTGCGCCTGGCCGCCGACGCGCGCCGCTTCGACACCTCGCCCGCCTGGTTCTCCTGGGTCGGGACGGCGCCGACGCTCGAGCTGATCAACCGGATCGGGGTCGCCGACATCCACGCGCACGACCTCGCGCTGGCCAACCGCTTCCGCGCGGGCCTCGGCCTGGATCCCGGCGACTCGGCGATCGTCATGACGGACGTCCCCGGCGCGGAGGAGAAGCTCGCCCGCGCCGGGATCATGGCCGCCGTCAAGCTCGGCCGCGTCCGCGCCTCATTCCACGTCTACAACACCGAATCCGACGTCGACGCCGCCCTCACCGCGCTCGATAGCCCGTGATGTGCAGCGACACGGCGCGGATCGAGCCCGTGTCGGCCGCCGCCGTGTCCGCCACCGTGAGCTTCCACGTGCCGGTGACCGGCGCCGCCAGCAGGCCCGCGAGCGGGTCGGCCGGCCGCCAGGTCCCGGTGAACGGGGCGTCGGCCGAGCCCACGTCCGAGAACGGGTCCGCCGCCGCGTCGTCGAAGACGACCTGGCACAGGTTGTTCCCGCCGCCGCCCTCGCGCGAGAAGAGCGTCGCGGTCGCCCCCGACGGGCTCGCCAGCGTCGCCACCAGGTCGCTCACGTAGGAGTGGTCGATGCCGACGGTCGTCGCGCCCTCGTCCGTGGTGCACGCGCTGCCGTCGATCGAGAACGTCAGGCTCGCCGCGTAGCCCGGCAGGTCGACCGAGAAGGTCACCGCGGCGCCGGCCGGGTCGTCGTCCGGGATCGCCACCGGCGGGCCCGTGTAGGCGAACGTCGTCGGCGCCGCGGCCGGGTGGCCGGTCGGCACGCGCACCGTCGTCGTGGTCGGGGACAGGTACCCGGCGAACGTCACCCGGACCGCCAG
>JAICUS010000804.1 GCA_025935735.1 Solirubrobacteraceae bacterium
AGCTCCTGCGCCCACCAGGCGCCGTCCTCGCTCGCGTACGCGTAGACCGCTTTGTCCGGCCCGCCGTGGACGCGCCGGTCGGCCTGGTCGTCGCCGGCGACGTTGACGCCCTCGACCCGTAGGCGCTCCGCCACCAGCGCCTTGCCGATCGCGCTCATCACCGGGCGCCCGCGGCGCACGGAGACCTGCCGGGGACGGCCGACGTTGACGGAGACGACGCGGGACACGCCGTCAGACTCTAGAGGCGCCGGGCAGGTTGACGAGCACCGCCGCGCCGAGCACGGCCGCCGCGCCGGCGAGCTGCAGCGCGCCCAGCGCCTCGCCGAACGTCAGGAACGCGAACGAGACCGTCACCGGCGGCTCGAGCGTCGAGAGGATCGCCGCCGTGGACGGCCCGACGCGGCTCATCCCGTTCAGGAAGAACGCGACCGCGAGCACGGTGCTGACCACCGCGGCCAGCCCCACCCACAGCCAGCCGCCCGCGGCGAACCCGGTGCTGAAGGAGCCCGTGACCAGCGCGGTGGCGGTGAGCGTGACCGCCGCGCCGGTGGCGATCAGCGCGGCCAGCGGCAGCGGCTCGAGCTCGGCGGTGACGCCGTGGGACACCAGGATGTAGGCCGTGTAGGCCAGCGCCGCGCCGGCGCCCAGCGCCGCGCCGGCGAGGTCGAACGCGCCCGCTCCGCCGCCGACGAGCACGAGCACCAGGCCGCCGCTCGCGATGACGAGGGCGGCGAGACGCCGCCGGCTGGCCGGCTCGCGCCCGAGGAGGACCGCCGCCCCCGTCACCAGTGCGGGGTAGGTGTAGAGGATCAGCGACAGCACGCCGGCGTCCATGCGCTCGAGCGCCAGGAAGTACAGCCCGGACTGCACCGCGTAGCCCACCGCGCCCAGCGCCAGCGCGCGGGCCACCACGCCGGGACGCGCGCGGGGCAGCTCGCCGCGGGCGGCGGCCAGCGCCCACAGCAGCGGCGCGGCCAGCGCGAAGCGGACGGCCAGCAGCGTCGCCACGCCCATCCCGGCCTCGAACGCGAGCTTGCCGAACACCGGCATCACGCCGAAGGCCGCGGCCGAGGCGAGGACGAGGAAGGCTCCGCTGCGCTGCTGCATCGCCGGCGGAGCAAACCAGCGGAAAACGTCCGCATCCACTGGAAGTTCTGACGCTTATCGTGTAGCTGTACTTCACGATGCTCGACCTGCGCCGCCTGCGCCTGCTGCGCGAGCTGTCCGCCCGCGGGACGATCGGCGCCGTCGCCGAGTCGCTCTCTTACAGCCCGTCGGCCGTCTCCCAGCAGCTCGCCCAGCTCGAGCGCGAGGCCGGCGTGCCGCTGCTCGAGCGGGCCGGGCGCAACGTGCGCCTCACCGCCGCGGCCCAGACCCTGGTGGGCCACACGGACGCGATGCTGGCGCGCATGGAGGAGGCGGAGGCCGACCTCGAGGCCACCGCCGAGCAGCTCACCGGGACGCTGCGGGTGGCGACGATCCAGTCCGCGGGCCTCTACCTGCTCGCGCCGGCGCTCCAGCGGCTGAGCGCCGAGCACCCGGCGCTGCGCGTGGAGGCCGCGGACGCCGAGCCGGAGGACTCGATGCCCGCGCTGGCGCTCGGCAGCCTCGACCTCGTGCTGGGCGACGAGTACCCCTTCCTCCCCCGGCCGCCGGACCCGCGGCTGGACGTCCAGCCGCTGCTGGAGGAGCACTTCCGGGTGATGCTCCCGCGCGGGCACCCGCTGGCCGCGGCCGGCGGCCCGGTGGCGCTGGCCGCCCTGCGCGACGAGCCGTGGGCGGTCGGCAAGGCCGGCACCCACTACGCCGAGCTGGCGATCCGGGCCTGCCGCGCGCTCGGCGGCTTCGAGCCTGACGTCCGCCACCGCTCGACGGACCTGCTGATCCTGCTCGCGCTGGTGGCCGCCGGTCAGGCGGTGACGCTGCTGCCGGACCTCGTGCGGGCCGGCCGGGAGCCCAACGTGGTGGCCCGCGACGTCGCCGAGGCGCCGCTGACCCGCACGGTGTTCAGCGCGATCCGCCGCGGCAGCGTGCGCCGCCCGGCCCTGCGCGCGCTGCGCGCCGCGCTCACTGATGCAGCCGCCGCAGCGACAGCGTGATGGCCAGCAGGCGCGCGTTGGAGATCGACCGGTCGAGCGTGTTGGTCACCCAGTAGGTGGCCCGGCGCGTGTGCCAG
>JAICUS010000277.1 GCA_025935735.1 Solirubrobacteraceae bacterium
CCCCCGCCGACTCGCGCATCCCCGCCAGCAACTCCCGCAGCGCGTCCACGGACGACACCGCCGGCGTCCACCCCAGCTCCACGCGGGCGCGCGTGGTATCCATGACCGGCACCGCGAGGCCCATGTCCAGCCAGCCCGGCGGAGTCGGCTGCAGGTGCGCGCGGAACGTCAAGTCGGCCAGCACGCGCAACACCCGCTCGGGCACCGCGACCGGCCGCGCGCCGAACAGGCGGCCCAGCGCGGCCGGGGACAGCACGGGGTCGGCGGCGATGTTGTAGGCGCCGCGAGCGGACGGATCCAGGGCGGCGAGCCGGTAGGCCTCCCCCACGTCGCGGCTGTGCACGCACTGGAACACGAGCCGGCGGGGGACCGGCAGGATCGGCAGCAGCTCCGGGCGCACCAGCGGGCTGGGCAGGAACGGGCCGGCGAACAGGCGGCGGATCTCCGAGCCGGCGTCGCGCTGGAAGATCAGGCCGGGCCGCAGCCGCACCACGCGCAGGTCGGGATGGGATGCCTCCAGCGCGTCCAGCGCGTGCTCGCAGGCCGCCTTGTGGCGGGCGTAGAAGAGGGTCGGGACGCCCTCGCGCGGCCATGACTCGTCGACCGCGCGGTCCTTCGGGCCGGGTGAGTAGACGCCGACCGAGGAGGCGTGGACCAGCGCGCCGACGCCCGCGCGCGCGGCCGCGTCGAACACGCGGCGCGAGCCGCGGACGTTGACCCGCTCGAGCTCGGCGTCGTCGCGGCTGGGCTGGATCAGCCAGGCGAGGTGGATCACCGCGTCGGCGCCCTCGAGCGGCAGCTCGTCGCGCTCGACGTCGGCGGAGACCCAGCGCACGCGGGGCGGCGACCAGCCCTCCGGGACGCGCCGGGCGACGCCGACGATCTCCGTCACCCGCTCGTCCGCGCCGAGCGCCCGGATGACGCTCGTGCCGACGTTCCCGGTCGCGCCGGTCACCACGATCCGCATGCGATCCGGCCTACCCGATGGCGGCGCGGGCGGGCGCCGCCGGTTGCATTCGTGACCCCGGTGCGACGCATGACGCCGCCGCGGGTAAGCGAACCCCATGCCCCAAGCGAGCCCCACCCGCGAGGCGCAGGCGCCGGACGACCCGACCGAGCTGCCGCGCCAGTCCTGGCCCCAGACGCTCAAACGCACCGGCAAGCAGTTCTCCGAGGACAAGCTCACGACGTGGGCCGCCGCCCTCACCTACTACGGGGTGCTGTCGATCTTCCCCGCGCTGCTGGCGCTGGTGTCGATCCTCGGCCTGATCGGCCAGTCGGCCACGCAGCCGCTGCTGAACAACCTGAACTCGCTGGCCCCCGGTCCGGTCAAGAACATCCTGTCCAGCTCGCTGCACGGGCTGTCGACGGGCTCCTCGACGCTGGCGTTCATCCTCGGCCTCGCGCTGGCCATCTGGTCGGCCTCGGGCTACATCGGGGCGTTCATGGACGCCGCGAACGCGGTGTGGGACGCGCCGGAGGGCCGGCCGATCTGGAAGCGCGTCCCGGTCCGCCTCGGCGTGACGATCGTCCTGCTGATCCTGCTGGCCGCGAGCGCGCTGGCCGTGGTGCTGACCGGCCCGCTGGCGCGCAACGTCGGCAACATCATCGGCCTGGGGTCCACGTTCGTGACGGTGTGGGACATCGCCAAGTGGCCCGTGCTGGTGGTCGTGGTGTCGCTGATGATCTCGCTGCTCTACTGGGCGACCCCGAACGTCAAGCATCCGGGCTTCCCGTGGATCTCGGCGGGCGGCCTGCTGGCCGTCGTGCTGTGGATCATCGCCTCCGCGCTGTTCGCGTTCTACGTGGCGAACTTCGCCTCCTACAACAAGACCTACGGGAGCCTCGGCGGGATCATCGTGTTCCTCGTCTGGCTGTGGATCACGAACATCATCATCCTGCTCGGGGCCGAGTTCAACGCCGAGATGGAGCGCAGCCGGCAGATCGCCGCCGGCCACCGTCCCGTCGACAAGGAGCCGTACCTGCCGCTGCGCGACGAGCCGTAGCCGCTCCCTCCCGCCGGCGTTCCGTCCGGCGCCTGTGCGAACGTACGTTCGTGAGCGATGAGTTCCCGGGCTCGTCGCGGTCCCAGCGGGCGAAAGGATCAGGCGAAGGAGCGAGGAAGGCCACTTCGACAAGCTGCGGGCCGCGCCGGTGCCGCGGACGGCGATCGTGCTCGGCCGCCTGATCGCCGAGTTCCTCAAGGCGGCGGCGATCGCAGTGGCGATCGTCGGGCTGGCGCTGATCTTCGGGATCACGCTCGCCAGCGGCGTGGTGGGCTTCGTCCTGCTGGTGCTGCTGACCGCGCTGTGGGCTGATCGCGCTGAAGACCCGCAGCGCCGCGGCCACGAACTCCGGCGGGCTGATCTTCTTCCCGCTGCTGTTCCTCACGCCGGACTTCGTGCCGCGCCATCTGCTGACCCGGCCGATGGAGATCGCGGCCACGTTCAACCCGGTGACCTACGTGATGGAGGCGCTGCGCTCGCTGATCCTCCAGGACCTCGTGTGGAGCCGCATCCTCTACGGCTACCTCGTCGTGCTGGTCCTGGGAGCGATCATGCTCGCGCTCAATGTGCGCGTCATCAATCGCTACGACTGACAACACGCCCCTGGTCTACGGCCACCGCGGGGCGGCCGGACACCGGCCCGAGCACACGCCCGAGTCCTACCGGCTGGCCGCCCGGCTGGGCGCCGACTTCATCGAGCCCGACCTGGTGGCCACGCGCGACCACGCGCTGGTCGTCCGCCACGAGCCGGCGATCGGCGGGACGACCGACGTCGCCGGCCACCCGGAGTTCGCCGGCCGCCGGACGACGAAGGTCATCGACGGGGTGACGTTCGCGGACGAGTGGTTCACCGAGGACTTCACGCTGGCCGAGCTGCGCAGGCTGCGCGCCCGCGAGCGGCTGCCCGCCGTGCGCAGCACGCGCTACGACGGCCGCTGCGGGATCGTCACGTTCGCCGAGGTCGTCGCGCTGCGGGCCGATCTGGAGCGCGAGCTCGGCCGGCCGGTCGGCCTGGTGCCGGAGCTCAAGCACTCCAGCTACTTCCGCGCGCTCGGGCTGCCGCTGGAGGAGCCGTTCCTGGCCGCGCTGGAGGCGGTGGACGGGCGCGGGGCGCTGGTCGTCCAGTCCTTCGAGGTGGGCAACCTCCGGCGCCTCACCGGCCTCACCCGCATGCAGCTGCTCGGGGCGCCCGGGGGAAGGCCGGCCGACGGCACGCGTACCTACGGCGAGATGGCCACCGCCGGCGGGTTGCGCGAGGTCGCCCGCCATGCGGAGATCGTCGGGCCGGCGAAGCGCTACGTCATCCCGCGCGACGACCAGGACCGCTCCCTGCCCCCCACCTCGTTCGTGGCCGACGCCCACGCCGCCGGCCTGCAGGTCGTCCCCTACACGTTCCGCGACGAGAACCGCTTCCTGCCCGCGGAGCTGCGCCGCGGCGCGGACCCCAACGCCCCCGGCGACGCCGCGGCCGAGTACCGGCAGTTCTACGCGCTCGGCGTCGACGGCGTCTTCTCCGACCACCCGGACACCGCGGTGGCCGCCCGCGACGGGCGCTGAGCCGCTCAGCCGTCGTCGGCGAACGCCCGGAAGCGCTCGGTCATCCGCCGGTCGGGGTCGGAGCGCTCGTCCTCGGCCTCATCGCCGTCGTCGCCGCCGTCCCCGGCCGCGGTGTTGGCCTGGAGCAGCGCGCTCTCGAGGAAGTGGCGCAGGCTCGCCTCCTCGCCCTCGGCGACGTCCTCGACCTCGAGCCCCTTGCGGCTCGCCGACACCGTCCCCCAGCCGCTTCCGGTCCGCTCGAGCCGCTCGACGACCCGCTCGAGCGCGGCGACCCACTCCTTGCCCGCCCCCTCGCTGAGCGGCACGCGCAGGCGGCCGTCGCGCACGTCAGCCGCCTTCCAGTCGATGGCGATCACGCCCGCCGTATGCCCGCCCACGCCCCCGGCCAACCGAGCTCGGACGCCCGCAGGTATCGTCCGGCGCTTGATCGCCGACCCCTGGGACCGCCTCAAGACCCTGCCGCTGCGCGTCGACGGCTGCGCGTACGAGCGGCGGGCCGCCCAGGTCTCCGCCGACTTCAAGCGGGTGACCACGGTGGTGCGCCTCCAGGGCGCCGGCGCGGAAGGGCTGGGCGAGGACGTCTCGCACTCGCCGTTCCGCGACGAGTCGCAGACGCTGCACCACCTGCAGCCGGCGCTGCCGCTGACGGGCGAGTACACGCTGGGCGACTTCTGCGCGCACCTGGCGACGGTCGATCAGTGGGCCGACCCGCCGGAGTGGGAGCCGATGCGCCGCTGGCGCAACTGGGCGTTCGAGTCGGCTGCGCTCGACCTCGCGCTCAACCAGGCCGGGCACGCGCTGCACGAGGTCCTGGAGGCCGAGCCGCGGCCGATCCGCTTCGTCAACTCGCTCGGGCTCGGCGACCCGCCCACGTTCGACCCGATCCGCCGCCGGCTCGAGGCGCACCCCGACCTGCGCTTCAAGCTCGACTTCACCGCCGCCTGGCCACCTGAGGTGATCGCCGAGGTGGCCGCCACCGGAGCGGTCGAGATCATCGACTTCAAGGGCCGCTACGGGATGGAGGCGCCGGCCCTGGACGAGCTCCTCGCCGCCTACGACCGGGCGATCGCGGCGTTCCCCGACGCGCTGCTGGAGGACGGCCACGACCTGCCCGAGGTGGTCGAGCGCCTGCAGCCGCAGGCCGGCCGGATCTCCTATGACGCGCCGATCCAGTCCGCGGCCGACCTGGACGCGCTGCCGATCGCCCCCGTCGCGGTGAACATCAAGCCCTGCCGGGTGGGCGACCTGCGCACGCTGCTCGACCTCTACGCGACCTGCGAGGAGCGCGGGCTGACCATGTACGGCGGCGGGATGGGCGAGCTGGACGCCGGTCGCGGCCAGATCCAGCTGCTGGCCTCGCTGTTCCACCCCGACGGCCCGAACGACACGGCGCCCAGCGGCTACAACGCCGAGGCCCCCGCCGCGGACCTGCCGGACAGCCCACTCGAGCCGCGGCCCGCGCCCACGGGCTTCCGCCGCGCGGCCCCGCCCCCGACGCCGTAGCTCAGCGGGTGGGCGCGCCCTGCTCGGCGGGCGCCGGGGCGACGCGCCGGCGGGCGGCGCCGCGCTCGCGCCGCCAGGTGCGCAGGACCACGCCGGCGTAGCGGAGGCCGTACAGCGCGTCGTTGCCCTTGCGGCTCTCGCCGGCCAGGCGCTCGTGCATGGTCACCGGGCGCTCGACCACGCGGTAGCCGTGGCACAGCGCGCCGACCAGCAGCTCGGAGCTCTGGTACTGCGGCTCGAGCTGCGGCACCTCGGTGGCCACCTCGACGGTCATCGCGCGCAGGCCGCTCGAGGTGTCGGTGACCTTCTTGCCCGTCAAGACCCGGACGAGCAGCGCGAACACCCACACGCCGGCCCGGCGGACCGACAGCCCGCTCTCGGACACGCCGAGCACGCGCGATCCGAGCGCGAAGTCCGCCTCGCCCGCCGCCACCGGCGCGAGCACGCCGGGGACGTCGGCCGGGTCCCACTGACCGTCGGCGTCGAGCGTGACGATGAAGCGCGCGCCGTGCTCGCGGGCGATCCGGTAGCCGACCCGCAGCGCCGAGCCCTGCCCGGTCGGCCGCGCCACCCGCGCGGTGTGGGCGCCGAGCGCCTGCGAGACCTCGGAGGTCCGGTCGCCGGACCCGTCGTCGACCACGATGGTGTCCACCGCCAGCCCGCAGCTCTCCGCCGCGATCGCCTCGAGCACCTCTGGGAGCGCCTCCTCCTCGTTCAGCGCCGGGATGACGGCCACGACGGGATTCAGGCGCAGCCCGGGATGGCGCTCGCCGAACTCGCGCACGGCGTCGTCGGCCAGGCGGGCGAGCTCGGGACGGCTGAGAGTCGGCGGCATGGAGGGCGATTACCCTAGCGGCCCCATGCCCGGTGAACGCGTACTGGTCACGGGCGGCTGCGGCTTCATCGGCAGCACGCTCGTCCCCCTGCTGCTCGAGCGCTCCGCCCAGGTGCGCATCCTCGACAACCTGGTGGCCGGCGGCCCGGAGCCGCCGGCGCAGGCCGAGCTGACCGTCGGCGACGTGCGCCACCCGGAGGACGTCGAGACCGCGGCCCGCGACTGCGACGCGATCATCCACCTCGCCGCCGCGGGCAACGTGCCGGACTCGATCACCGACCCGGTGGCGAACTTCGAGGTCAACGCTCGCGGCACGCTCAACGTCCTGCGCGCGGCCGTGGACGCCAAGGTCCGGCGGCTCGTCTTCGCCTCCACGGGCGGGGCGCTGATCGGCGCGGCCGAGCCCCCGGTGGACGAGGAGAGCGTCCCCCGCCCGCTCAGCCCCTACGGCGCCAGCAAGCTGGCCGGCGAGGGCTACCTGCACGCGTTCCGGGGCTCCTACGGGCTCGACGCCGTCGCGCTGCGCTTCGGCAACGTCTACGGCCCGCACTCCGCCCACAAGAAGGGCGCGGTGACGATGTTCATCAAGCGCTCGCTGCGCGGGGAGCCGCTGGTGATCTACGGCGACGGCAGCGCGTCGCGCGACTTCATCCACGTGCGCGACCTGTGCGACGGCATCCTCGCCGGGCTGGACGCGGCCGACCCGCCCGCGGTCGTCCACCTCGCCTCGGGCCGCGAGACGCCGATCGGCGAGCTCGCGCGGCTGATCCTCGAGGCCACCGGCGCCGAGGTCCCGATCGACCACCTTCCCGCCCGCGCGGGCGAGGTGGAGCGCAACGTCGCCGCCACCGCGCTGGCGTCCGAGGCGCTCGGCTTCACCGCCCGCGTCGCGCTGCGCGACGGCCTGGCGGAGACCGTGGAGTGGTTCAAGCAGACCGGCGCCTGGCGGCCCGCCTAGCGGCGCGCGCACGCTCCGTCCGGACCTCGTCGGCGAGGATCCGCGCGTCGCCGGTGACCTCGCGGGCGAGCGCGAGCTGCTCGGCCATCCGGGCGCGCAGGTGATCCCGCCGGCCGCGCTGGCCGGGGGCGTGCGCCGGCGGCGGGAGCTGCCAGCCGCCGTCGCCGCGGCGCCGCAGCGCGCCGCCGGCCAGCAGCGCGGCCAGGGCCGCGTCCGCCTGCTCGCGCGTCACGTCGAGGAGCCCGGCCAGCGCGGCGGCGTCGAGCTCGCGCGGCAGCGCCGGCCCCTCGGCGGCCGCCAGCCCCCAGCGCGCCGCCAGCCGCCAGAGCGCCGCCAGCAGGCGCTCCTCCGGCGCCTCGCCGTCCGCCGCCGCCGTGAGCCGCAGCCCCCGCACGCGCGGCGTGGCACCCGCGCCGGCGACGTCCCGCGCGGCCTCCAGGGCGCCGGCGAAGGCCGCGCCGACCACCGCCAGCCGGGCGCCGGTGCAGGCGCGCCACGCGCCGCCGTCGTCCCACGGGTCGACCGCGTCGCCCGGCCCGAACACCTCTCCCCCGGTGTGCCGGAGCCAGCCGGCGAGCACGGCGAGCCAGGCCGTCTGGGGCCCGAGCGAACGGGGCTCCGGCGGCTCCCAGTCGCCCGCCTCGAGGGTGAGCACGGGCAGCAGCGCGGCGTGGGCGAGGGCGCTCGCTCCCCCCGCGACGAGCGCCGCTGCGAGCCGCGGATCGGCGTCTCGGAGGGAAGCCGACCGCTCACTGAGAACGGGCACC
>JAICUS010000029.1 GCA_025935735.1 Solirubrobacteraceae bacterium
CCGGGCGTCGTGGGCTCGCGGGCCAGCCGCCACGCGCTGCTCGACGACCCGTTCGTCGCCGCGGCGATGCGCTGGATGGACGAGATCACGCTCGCGCTGGTGGGCATCGGCGCGCTGACCCCGTCCAAGCTGCTGGCCGCCAGCGGCAACGTGTTCACCGAGGAGGAGCTCGAGGAGCTGCGCGAGCTCGGCGCCGTCGGCGACATCTGCCTGCGCTTCTACGACGCCGACGGCGTGCCGGTCGCATCCGAGCTCGACGAGCGGGTCATCGGCCTCGACCTCGAGCGCATCCGGCGCCCGAAGCGCGCGGTCGCGCTGGCCGGCGGCCCCCGCAAGTACGCGGCGATCCTCGGCGCCCTGCGCGGGCGGTTCGTCAACGTGCTGATCACCGACCGCTTCACCGCCGAGCGGCTGGCCGGCGACTGGCGGCCGCTGCCCGACGCCCTGCCCTCGGAGGCGCACTCGTGACCGCGACCCGGCCGTCGGCCCGGGTCGTGCTGTGGGCGCTCGCCGTCGTCGTGCTCGTGCTGCTCGCGCTGGACACGACCACCCGCAGCGACAAGGCGCCGCGCATCACCAACGGCGCGGCGGCGTTCGACGCCCAGCGCTACGGCACCAGGACCTACCCGAAGGTCGTCGCGGCGGTGGAGAGGAAGGCGCAGCCGCTCACCACGCTGGCGAAGGCGATCAAGGCCGACCCGGACGCCGCCGGCAAGCGCTACGGCGCGCGCGAGAGCGCCAGCAGCCCGTACAACTTCGCCGTCACCGGCGAGGGCGTGGCGGGCAAGCCGGCCGACAGCCTGATGCCGGTCAAGGTCAAGGGGCTGAAGGGCACGACCGTCTCGCTGCAGGTCGGCCCGGCGCTCAACGGCACCTCGCTGCGCGACGTCGTCGGCTTCGTCGACTTCAACCAGTTCGTCAACCAGGTCGACTACGCCGACGCCGGCACCGCGCTCAACGACCAGGTCAAGGCGAAGGTGCTCAAGGGCCTGGACCGCGCGGGCCTGAAGGGCAAGCACGTGCGCTTCACCGGTGCGTTCACCTATCTCGCGCCGACGGTCATCACGGTCACGCCGGTCCGCCTGGAGGTCGGCCCGTGAGCGACGTCGTCATGCGCGCGAGCGGCGTCAGCAAGGTCTTCGGCGCCACGCACGCGCTGCGCGGGGTCGACTTCGCCGTCGAGCGCGGCCGGATCACCGCGCTGTTCGGCGAGAACGGCGCGGGCAAGTCGACGCTGATGAAGATCCTCGCCGGGATCGAGCAGCCGACCACCGGGCAGATCGAGCTCGACGGCGCGCCGGTCACGCTGCTCTCGCCCCGCCGGGCCGCGGACCTCGGCATCGTGATCATCCACCAGGAGCTGAGCCTGTTCCCGAACCTCAGCATCTCCGACAACCTGTTCATGGCGCGCGAGCAGCGCCGGCGCGGGATGGTCGACCAGCAGGCGCAGCGCCGCGTCACGGCGGAGCTGATGGAGCGCCTGGAGGAGCCGCTGGACGCGCGCACGCTGGTGTCCGACCTGCGGCTGGGCCAGCAGCAGATCGTGGAGATCGCCCGCGCGCTCGCGCAGGACGCGCGCGTGCTGATCATGGACGAGCCGACGTCGGCGCTGAGCACGGCGGAGGTCGAGGTGCTCTTCCGGGTCATGCGCGAGCTGACCGCCGCCGGCGTCTCGATCGTCTACATCTCCCACCATCTCGAGGAGGCGCTGGAGATCGCCGACCGCGTCGTGGTCATCCGCGACGGGCAGCTCGTCGCCGAGTCCGAGGCCGAGGCGGTCGACCTCGCCTGGATCGTCGAGCGGATGGTCGGGCGCAACCCCGACACGCTGTTCGCCGGCGAGCACTCCCAGGCCGGCGACGAGCGGCTGCGGGTCGAGCACCTGACCGTCGCCGACCCGGCCAACCCCGGCCGGCTGGCCGTCGACGACGTCTCCTTCACCGTGCGGGCCGGCGAGATCGTCGGGCTCTACGGGCTGATGGGCGCGGGGCGCACGGAGACGCTGGAGACGATCGCGGGGCGGCTGGTCGCCGAGTCCGGCGAGATCCTCGTCGACGGCAAGCCGGTCGGCGCGGGCATCGCGCGGCGGATCGCCGACGGCGTCACGCTCGTGCCCGAGGACCGCCAGCGCGACGGGCTCGTGCCGCCGATGACCGTCGGGCAGAACCTGTCGCTGGCCGCGCTGCGCCGCTTCGTGCGCGGGCCGTTCGTGTCGCGCGATGCCGAGCGCGAGGCCGTCGAGGCGATGATCGGCGACGTCACGGTCAAGGCGTCCGGCCCGGGCGCGCCGATCACGTCGCTCAGCGGCGGCAACCAGCAGAAGGTCGTGCTGGGCAAAGCGCTGCTCACCCGGCCGGGCGTGCTGCTGCTGGACGAGCCGACGCGCGGGATCGACGTGGGCGCGAAGGCCGACATCTTCGGGCTCGTCACCACGCTCGCCCGCCGCGGGCTCGCCGTGGTGTTCGCCACCTCGGAGATCGAGGAGGCGCTGCACGTACCGGACCGGCTGCTGGTGCTGGCGAAGGGGAAGGTCGTCCGCGAGGTCCGCCGGGGCCGCGCGCGCAGGGAGGAGATCATGAGCGCATCCGAAGGCCTCGAGCGGGCGGGGGCGGGTGGATGAGCGCCGCTGGAGTCACGGACGCGCCCCCGCAGACGGCCGGCGACGTGCCGGCCACCGGCGAGGGCCGGCGGCTGCGGCTCTTCAACCTGCTGTTCGAGCTGCGGGCGTTCATCGCCCTGATCGTCCTGATCGTCGTGTTCGGGCTGCTCTCGGACTCGTATCTGACCTGGGACAACCTCGTGACGATGACCAAGCACGTGGCGATCAACGCGATCCTCGCGCTCGGGATGCTGATGGTCATCCTCACCGCCGGGATCGACCTGTCGGTGGGGTCGATCGTCGGCCTGGCGGGGGTGACCGCCGGCGTGCTGCTGGAGGGGCTGCACATCGGCTTCCTCGGCACCGTCGTCTATCTGCCGGTGTGGGGCGTGGTGCTCGCGTCGCTCGCGGTCGGGACCGGCGTCGGCGCGGTCAACGGCGTGCTGGTCACCCGGTTCAACGTCGCGCCGTTCATCGCCACGCTCGGCACGCTCTACATGGCCCGCGGCGTGGCGCTGCTCGTCTCCGGGGGCGAGACGTACCCGAACCTCGGCGGCAGCCCGCAGCTCGGCAACACCGGCTTCGACTTCCTGGGCAGCGGCCACGTCGCCGGCATCCCGACCGCGATCTGGCTGATGGTGCTGTTCGCCGCCGTAACGATGCTCGTGACCCGCAAGACGCCGTTCGGGCGCTGGGTCTACGCGCTCGGCGGCAACGCGCGCGCGGCCGAGCTGGCCGGGGTCCCCGTGCGCCGGGTGACCACGCGCGTGTACATGATCTCCGGCTTCTGCGCCGCGATGTCCGGGCTGATCGTGGCGTCCGAGCTCACGTCCGCCGCGCCGCAGGCCGGCGAGTCGTTCGAGCTCAACGCGATCGCCGCCGTGGTGATCGGCGGCACGTCGCTGATGGGCGGCCGCGGCAACGTGCGCGGCGCGCTGATCGGCGCGTTCGTCATCGGCTTCCTCGCCGACGGCCTCGTGATCGTCGGCACCTCCACGTTCTGGCAGACGCTCATCAAGGGCGCGGTGATCGTGCTCGCGGTGATCCTCGACCAGGGCCAGCAGCGCGTGAAGCGCCGCGGGGCCGCGCTCGCCGCCGCCGCGGCCACCCAACAACCGAAGCCCGCACCCGCCTGACCGCTTAGACCAAAACCAGCAGGAGGTCCTCAGAATGCAGTTCCCACCCGTGAAGGGCAGGCTCGTCGCTGCCCTCAGCGTCAGCGTGCTCGCGCTCGCGCTCGCCGCGTGCGGCTCCTCGAACGACAACGGCTCGAGCTCGTCCTCGAGCAGCGGCGGCTCCGGGGCCAAGAAGGGCGGCGGGCTGATCGCCGTCATCACGCCCGCGGTCGACAACCCGTTCTTCAAGGCCGAGGCCGACGCCGCCGTGGCGCAGGCCAAGAAGCTCGGCTACACGACGTCGGCCGCGTCGCACGACGACGACCCGAACAAGCAATCGCAGCTGATCGACACCGCGATCTCGCGCAAGGCGAAGGCGATCATCCTCGACAACGCGGGCGCGGACGCGTCGATCGGCGCGGTCAAGAAGGCCAAGGCCGCCGGCATCCCCGTCTTCCTCATCGACCGCGAGATCAACGCGACCGGGATCGCCGCCGCCCAGATCGTGTCCAACAACGCCCAGGGCGCCCAGCTCGGCGGCCAGGAGTTCGTCAAGGCGATGGGCGGCAAGGGCTCCTACGTGGAGCTCGTCGGCCTGGCGACCGACACCAACGCGGGCGTGCGCTCCAAGGGCTTCGAGGACGTGATCAAGCAGGTGCCGGCGCTCAAGCAGGTGGCCAAGCAGAACGCGGACTGGGATCAGCAGAAGGCGTTCAACACCGTCGAGACGATCCTGCAGCGCAACCGCCACATCAACGGCATCATCGCCGGCAACGAC
Organism: Solirubrobacteraceae bacterium; assembly: GCA_025935735.1. The sequence continues at coordinate 4,493 of JAICUS010000029.1, forward strand.
ACGATGGCCCTCGGCGCGGTGGCCGCGCTGAAGTCCGCGGGGCTGAGCAAGAAGGTCAAGGTCGTCGGCTTCGACGGCAGCCCGGACGCGGTCTCGGCGATCAAGGCGGGCACCATGGACGCCACGGTCCTGCAGCCGGCCGCGCAGCTCGCGACGATGGCGGTCGACCAGGCCGACAAGTACGTCAAGACCGGCAAGACCGGCCAGCCGGAGAAGCAGTCGGTCGACTGCACGCTCGTCACCAAGGCCAACGCCGACAAGGTCGGCGTCTTCTCGATCGCCCAGTAGCCATGCGACTGCGACTGAGCATCGGGCTCTGCGCCTGCGCGGCCGTGCTGGCATTGAGCGCCGGGACGGCCTCCGCCCACGGCTTTCTCACCAAACCGCGGACGGTCGTGACCACCGACATGGAGCAGGACGACTACGCCTCGCTGATCCGCTACCTGCTCTACACCAATGACGTCGACACCGAGGGGATCGTCTACAGCAGCGGCCGCTTCCACTGGGCCGGCGACGGCAAGGGGACGCTGTTCTTCCTGCCGGGGCGCGAGTACACGACGCCGCAGACCTCGTGGCGCTGGACCGGCACGCGCACCATCCAGGACAAGGCGCTGAAGGCCTACGCGCAGGTCTATCCGAACCTGCGCACGCACGACCGCGACTATCCGACGCCGGCCGAGCTGCTCTCGAAGGTCAAGGTGGGCAACATCGACTTCGAGGGGGAGATGGACCACGACACGCCGGGGTCCGACCTCATAAAGCGGCTGCTGCTCGACCGCGACCCGCGCCCGCTCTACCTGCAGGCCTGGGGCGGCACCAACACGATCGCGCGGGCGCTGAAGTCGATCGCCGACCAATACCAGGACAGCCGCTGGTGGCCGCGGATCCAGGCCGAGGTGTCGCGCAAGGCGGTCATCCTGGCCAGCGGCTTCCAGGACGAGACCTACCAGGACTACATCGCGCCCCAGTGGCCGGACATCCGGGTGGAGAACCTGCAGGCCGGCTACGCCACCTGGGGGTACAACTGCAACTTCGGCGGGACCGGCAACGTGCGCGGCCTGCCGGCGGACCGGCAGTACTTCCAGGGCGCGTGGATCAAGGCGAACATCGAGGTCGGCCCGCTCGGCTCGCTGTATCGCTCGTGGCTGGACGGCCAGTCGATGCCGGGCGACCCGCTCGACATCTTCGGCGACCCGGTGCTGGCGCAGAAGGGCTGGTGCCCGCCGCTGCAGCCCTACGACTTCCTCTCCGAGGGCGACGACGTGGCCTACATGCCGCTGCTGCACACGGGCATCGAGGATCCGGCGAACCCGGCGCTCGGCGGCTGGGGCGGCCGGTCGACGCAGGTGACGGCGTCCCCGGAGGAGTGGCAGCTGGTCCCGACCGAGAAGGACCCATCCGGCACGGCCGTGCGCAACTACACGACACTCCGGTGGGCCGGCGCGGCGCAGAACGACTTCGCCGCCCGCATGCAGTGGACCCTGGAGCCGCGCTGGGCGGGCGGCAACCACCCGCCGCTGGTCGGCGTGCTCGGTCCGCGCACCGTGCGCGTCTCGCCGGGCCGGACCGTCGTGCTGCGCGGGCTCGGGCTGGACCCGGACCGCGGGCGCCTGAGCTACCAGTGGTGGCAGTACGGCGAGGAGGGCACCTACCCGGGTGCCGTGACGATCGGCTCGCCCGACCGCGCGTGGACGACGGTGCGTGTACCCGCGGACGCGCAGCCGGGTCAGACGGTCTCGCTGATCCTGCAGGTCACCGACGAGGGTGAGTTCCCGCTCACGCGGTATGCGAGGGTGACGCTGCGGGTCACGTGAGCGACCACGTCCTGGCCATCGACCAAGGGACCAGCGCCACCAAGGCGGCGCTGGTCGACGCCGCGGGCGCGATCGTGGCGCAGGCCGCTGCGCCGATCGCGCTCGCGACGCCGCGGCCCGGCTGGGTGGAGCAGGACGCGCGGGAGATCTGGGCGAGCGTGCGGGCGGCGGTCGCGGCCTGCCTCGAGGGCCGCGATCCGGGGCGGGTCGCGGTCGTCGGCCTGAGCAGCCAGCGCGAGACGCTCGTGCTGTGGGACCGCCGGACCGGCGAGCCGCGCGGGCCGGCGCTCAGCTGGCAGGACCAGCGCACGGCGGCCGGCGCGGGCCGGCTGGCGGGGTGCGCGAACGAGATCCGCGCGCTCAGCGGGCTGCCGCTGGACCCCATGTTCTCGGCGCTGAAGGCCCGCTGGCTGCTGGAGGCGTATGGGTCCGACGACGTGTGTTTGGGCACGGTCGACTCGTGGCTGCTCAGCCGCTTCGGCGGAGCGCACGTCGTCGAGGCCGGCAATGCCTCGCGGACGCAGCTGCTCGACGTCCGCGCGCGCGACTGGTCGCCGCGGCTGCTGGAGCTGTTCGGCGTGCCGCGGGGGGCGCTGCCGGAGATCGTCGCGTCCACCGGGCCGTTCCCCGCGGTCCGCGGGCTGGCGCCGCTGCGCGACGGGACGCCGGTGTGCGCGGTGATGGGCGACTCGCACGCGGCGCTGTTCGCCCACGCCGGCTGGCACCGCGGCCGGGTGAAGGCGACCTACGGCACGGGCTCCTCGATCATGGCGGTCGCCGACGCGGCGGCGTGGCAGCCCGGCCCGCTGTGCCTGACCATCGGCTGGGAGGACGAGCGCGGCGTCGCGTACGCGCTGGAGGGCAACATCCGCTCGACGGGCGGCACGCTCGCCTGGCTCGGCCGGCTGTTCGGGCTCGACGCGGCCGCGGTCGCCTCGCGGGCTGCCGCGTCCAGCGACGGCGTCCACCTCGTGCCGGCGTTCGGCGGCCTGGCCGCACCGTGGTGGGACGACGACGCGGTCGGGCTGGTCAGCGGCCTCACGTTCGCCACCGGGCTCCCGCAGCTCGCGCGCGCCGCCCTGGAGTCGATCGCGTTCCAGGTCGAGGACGTCGTGGCGGCGATCGAGTCCGCCACCGGCCGGGTCGGCACCCTGCTGGCCGACGGCGGCCCTACGGCGAACGGCGTGCTGATGCAGCTGCAGGCCGACACCAGCGGCCGCACCGTCGCCCGCTCGGACACCGCGGAGCTCTCGGCGCTGGGCGCCGCCCACCTCGCCGGCCGCGCCGCCGGCCTGTGGTCGGACGACGACCTCGAGTCCCTCGACCGCCCGTGCGCGAGCTTCGAGCCGGCCGAGGACCCGAGCTCCCGCGCGGCGCGCCTGCGCGCCTGGCACGACGCGGTCGCCCGCGCGCGGCTGACGCTCAGGCCGACGTCGTGAGCGCGCCGGCGCGCGCGGCCGCGATCGCCGCCGCCGCGGCGCGCTCGGCCAGCGCGTCGTCCAGGGGCTCCAGCGTGATGAACATGCGGTAGTACAACGGCGCGCCCACGCCGTCGAGGATAGGAACTCACGGTATCCTTACAAACGATGACGAGTAAGGAGGGTCGGGAGATGGACGCATCGGCGAAGCTCACCTCGAAGGGGCAGGTCACGATCCCGCTGAACGTGCGCGAGGCGCTGGACCTGCATGCGGGAGACGAGGTCGTGTTCCGCGTCGAGGACCGCCGCGCGGTCTTGGCGAAGACTCCCGACTTCCTGTCGCTTGCCGGTTCCGTGCCGGTGCCGGCGGCCAAGCGGGGCACCTCGTGGGACGACGTGCTGCGCCGGACGCGACGCGAGCGCGCGGAGATGCGGCCCTGACCGCGTTCCTCGACACCAACGTCCTGATCCGTCACCTGACCGGCGATCCGCCCGACATGGCCCGGCGGGCGACCGCGATGCTGGCCTCAGCGCGGCGGTTGCTGCTCGCGGACCTCGTCCTGGCGGAATGCGTCTACGTGCTGGAGTCGTTCTATGAGGTTCCGCCGCGGCGCGTAGCGGAGCTGATGCGCTCGGCGATCGCGCTGCCCTCGATCGAAACCGTCGAGCCCTCGTCGTTGCTGCGCGCTCTCGAGGTTTACGAGATCCACCGATTGGACTTCGCGGAGGCATACCTCGTGGCCCAGGCCGAGGCGACGGGCGTCGGGGCGATCGCCTCGTTCGACCGCTCGATCGACCGGGTCGCCGGCATCACACGTCACGAGCCCTGACGAGTAGCCGGGCTAGCCCTTGACGGCTCCGGCGGTGAGGCCGGAGACGATCTTGCGGTTGAAGAAGATGAACATGATCAACGGGGGGATCGTGATCAGCAGGATGTCGGCGAACAGCAGGTTGTACTGCGTGTTGTACTGGGTCTGGAAGTTGAACAGGGTGAGCTGGACGGTCGGCGCGTCGTCGCCCGGCAGGAAGTAGAGCGGGTTGACGAAGTCGTTGAACACGGTCACCGACTGGGTGACGATGACGGTGATGATGACCGAGCGCAGCAGCGGGAAGATGACGCTGAAGAACACGCGCAGGGGGCGGGCGCCGTCGATGATCGCGGCCTCGTCGAGCTCGCGGGGGATGGTGGCGATGAACGCCCGGAAGAGCAGGATGCAGAACGACATCCCGAACGCGACCTCGATGAAGATCAGGCCGGGGATGGTCTTGAACAGCGCGAGCTTCTGCAGCACCCAGATGGTGGGCACGACCGCGGGCGGGATGATCAGGCCGCTGAGGATGAGCAGGTCGACGAACCTGGTGGACCGGCTGGGGCGGCGCTGGAGCACGTAGGCCACCATGGCCGACAGGACGACCATGATCGTCACGGACACCACGGTGATGACGGTGCTGTTGATGAACGCCGCCACCAGCATGTAGTTGCGGGCCTCGAGGGCCTTGCCGAGGTTCTCGAAGAGCACCCAGTGGGTGGGCAGCGAGAACGCGAGGTCGTTGGCCTCGATCTGCGACTTGGCCGCGGTGAGCAGCATGAACAGGAACGGCACGATGAAGATCACGCCGAACAGCGCGAGGAAGAACGGGCTGATGACTACACGGACGCGGCGGCTCACAGCTCGATCACCCGGCGGTTGAGGTAGGTGTTCAGGGGCAGGACGATCGCCGTCACCAGGATGAACAGCACGACGTTGCCGGCCGTGGAGAGCCCGTAGAAGCCGGCCTGGTACTGCTTGTAGATGACCGAGGCGATGACGTCGGAGGTGAACCCCGGGCCGCCGCGGGTCATCGCCCAGATGAGGTCGAACGAGCGCAGGCCGCCGATCAGCGACAGGATGATCACCGTCGCGGTGGCCGGGCGGGCCAGCGGCAGGATGATGTGGCGGAAGGTGTGAAACGGGCCCGCGCCGTCGGTCTTGGCCGCTTCGTAGAGCTCCGACGGGATGGCCATGATCCCGGCGATATAGATGACCGTGGCCAGGCCGACGCCCTTCCACACGTCGACCAGCGCCACCGACAGCAGCGCGGTCCGCGTGTCCACCAGCCAAGCGGGCCCGTCGATCCCCACCAACCCGAGTGCGCGGTCGACCAGCCCGATGTCGGGCTGCAGCAGCACGGTGAACGTGAGCCCGACGCCGATCGTGCTCACCAGCACCGGGAAGAACACGACCGAGCGCATCAGCCCCCGGAACCACACGCTCGAGGTCAGCAGCACGGCGAGCAGCATCCCCAGCACCACTTTCAGACCGGAGGTGACGAACGCGTAGATGAGCGTGTTCGTCAGGCCCTTGGTGAGCTGGGGATCCTGGAAGAACTGCTTGAAGTTGTCCAACCCGATGAACGTCGAGTCGAACAGCGTCCACCGGGTGAGGCTGTAGTAGAACGACGAGAACGTCGGCACCACGAACAGCACGAAGAAGATGACGCCGGCGGGCAGGTAGAACCAGTACGGGTACGGGCTCCGCCTGACCTGCCGCCGCCGCGGCGGCGCGGTCACCAGGACCCGCGCCGCCGTCTGCTCACGAACCTCGGTGGACACGCCCGCGCGCTACCAGCCCTTCAGACCCAGCTGCTGGGCCTCTTTCTTGACGTCCTGGTCATACAGCGCGGCGCCGGCCGCGGCCGAGCGCAGGCCCGAGCCGACCTCGACGGTGATCTGCTCGAGCGCCGGGCCCTTCACCGGCGACTGGAACTCCAGCGCCGGCGTGGCGTCGCCGCGGTCGACGTAGGGCTGGATGTCCTTGATCGCCTGCGGCACGTTGTCGGGCAGCGTGCAGCCCTTGATCAGGAACGGGCCCGACGGGGCGTAGGCCTTGGCCTGCGCGGTGCAGCCCTGGGGGCTGACGCTGAACGCCAAGAACTTCTTTGCCGCTTCGAGCTTGGCGCCCGTCGTGGTCTTCGGGACGTAGGTCGCACCGGGCAGCCAGAGCGTCAGGCCGTTGGACGAGGCGTCGTTGCCGGGCTGGGCGAAGAAGCCGATGTCGGCGAGCTGCTTCGGGTTGGCGCTGGCGATCGCGCCGACCGCGAAGGTCAGCATCGGATACTGCGCGCCCTTGCCCGTGGCCAGCTCCTTCAGCCCCTGCTCGAACTTCGCCGAGCGGTAGTCGGAGTTCTCATACCCGGCCTGGTGCACCTCCTGCAGGCGCTGGAAGCTCTCGAGGCCCGGCTGCTGTGAGAACTTCGCCTGGTTGGCGGTGTACTTGGACGCCCACTGCGGGTCCTGCGTCGCGATGTTGTGGAAGTCCGCGAGCATCAGCAGCTGCGAGGTCCACGTGTCCTGGTAGGTCTGGATGACCGGGGCGATCCCGTGGGCCTTGAGCTTGGCGTTGTTGGCCATGAACTGCGCCCACGTCTTGGGCACCTCGAGGCCCAGCTTGTCGAAGATCTTCTTGTTGTAGAGGATCCCGCCGCCGGTCGAGCCGCCGAACGGCGCGCCGTACACGTTGCCGCCCGAGGACACCGAGGGCACCACTGACTTGTCGAGGTCCTTCACCCATGACTCACCGTTGAGCGCCGTCATGGTCTGCTGCGGCTTGAGCGCCTGCAGCAGCGAGCCCGAGTTGTAGGTGAAGATGTCATCCATGTCCCCGGTGGCCAGCCGCGTCTTCACCACGTTGTCGCCGTCGCCGCCCTGCGGGCGGGTCTCGATCTTGATGCTGATGTTCGGGTTCTTCGCGTGGAAGGCGCTCGCCAGCGCCTTGGCCGGGGTGAGCGTCTGCTCGGAGTTGTCCACCAGCCACGTCAGCGTGACGGCGCCCTTGGCGCTGCCGCCACCACCGCTGCTGCCGCCGCTGTCGTCGTTGCCGAAGCCGCCGCAGGCGGCGAGCGCGCCGGTGGCCGCGAACAGGGCGAGCCACCGCGCACGGCGTGCGATTGTCATGCCTGACCTCCTCCTCCTGACAGCGGGGCGAGCCCGCCGATATGTGACTCCAGCACTCCCCGCAGCCGCTGCTTGAGCGCGGCCGCGTCGCTCGTCATCCCGGGCGGGACCAAGGCGTCGACCATCACGCCGGCCGGCTCGTCGAGGAACGCCCGCAGCCGCCCTGCGGCCTGCGACTCGCCGTCGACCAGCGACAGCTCCTGCGCCGCGTCGACCACCCGGCTCCACGCCGCCTCGTGGTCGAGCACGTCGCGGACGGTCGCCCGCCCCGGCAGGGCACCGTTGGCTCCCCAGGCGTCCGGCACCCGCCAGGCGTGCTCGCCGTGGCCGATCTCGGCGGGCTCGGCCTCCCCCGGCACGTGGACGACCGCGGTCGCCCCCACCGGCACGACCACGCGCAGCGCCAGCAGCCCGCCGGCGCGCTCCCAGGCCACGGAAGCTTCCCCGTAGGGGGTTCGCAGCCGGGCCGACGCGGAGGTGAGGCTCCGCGCCGGCTCCGGCCGCACGACCAGCCGGCGGTATCCCGGCGCCCCGGGCCCGAGGCCGGCCACGGTGCGGTGCAGCCAATCGGCCACCGCGCCGAGCGCGTAGTGGTTGAAGGACGTCATCTGCCCGGGGTTGATCGTCCCGTCGGCCAGCATGCTGTCCCAGCGCTCCCACACGGTGGTGGCGCCCATCGTCACCGCGTAGAGCCAGGACGGGCAGCCGGTCTGGAGCAGCAGCCGGTAGGCCACCTCGGCGTGGCCGGCGGCGGCCAGCGCGTCGGCGATCAGCGGCGTGCCGAGGAAGCCGGTGCTGATGCGGAAGCCGCTGGTGCGTACGAGGTCGGCCAGCCGCTCGCCGGCCGCCCGGCGCTGCTCCTCGGTGGGCAGCAGCGCCCACTGCAGCGCCAGCGCGTACACCGTCGGGCAGTCGCTGAGCACCCGCCCGCCACCGGTGACGTACTCGCGCGCGAACGCGCCGCGGACCTCGTGGGCCAGCCGGGCGTACTCTTGGGCGGTGTCGAGCCGGCCGACGACGCCCGCGGCGAGCGCCACGACCTCGGCCGAGCGCGCGAGGTGGGCGGTGGCCACCACGTCGGGGTCGGCCTGGGCCTTGAACGGCTGGTCGGGCGGCGCGGTCGGGTCCAGCCAGTCGCCGAACTGGAAGCCGCCGGCCCACAGCCGGTCCTCGCCCGCGAGCCCGGCGATGCAATCGACCCAGGCGCGCATGCTCGGCAGCTGGCGGGCGAGCAGCGCGGCGTCGCCGGTCTGCTGATAGATCGTCCAGGGCAGCAGCGTCGCGGCGTCGCCCCAGCCGGCGGCCGCGGGGTGCGGCGTGCCCAGCGCGTCGGGGATCACGAACGGCACCGCGCCGTCGGCGTGCTGCTCGGCGGCGAGGTCGGCCAGCCAGGACGCCAGGAACCCCGCGGTGTCGAACAGGAAGCCGGCGGCGGGCGCGAAGACCTGGATGTCGCCGGTCCAGCCGAGGCGCTCGTCGCGCTGCGGGCAGTCGGTCGGCACGTCGAGGAAGTTGCCGCGCAGCCCCCAGACCACGTTCTCGTGGAAGCGGTCGAGCAGCGGCTCCGACGACTCGAACCAGCCGGTGCGCCGCAGGTCGGTGCCGACCACGACGGCCTCGACGTCCTCCGCGCGCAGGCCCGGCACGCCCGTGACCTCGGCGTAGCGGAAGCCGTGGAAGGTCAGGCTCGGCTCGAGCACCTCGTCGCCGCCGGCCAGCAGGTAGCCGTCGGTGGCCTTGGCGGTCCGCAGCGGGCGCACGCCGAGCTCGCCGTGCTCGAGCACCTCGGCGTGGCGGACGACCACCTCGGCGCCCGGCGCGCCGCCGCGCACGGTCAGGCGCACCCAGCCGACCAGGTTCTGCCCGAAGTCCACCAGCGTCTTCCCGGAGGGCGACGCGAAGACGTCGGCCGCCCGGAGCGTGCCGGTGGCGCGCACCGGCGGGCCGTCCGGGGCCACGAGCCGCCCGAGGTCGCCCGCCACCTCCTCGACGCGGTCGGTGCGCCCGGTGCCGGCGCGCCGGTCGGTGCGCTGCCCGTCGTACAGGTCGTCGGCCAGCACGCCGCTCTCGCGCGCCGTCCAGGTGCCGTCGGTGGCCAGCACGTGCACCGCGCCGTCCTCCGTGGCGATCTCCAGCTGGGCCAGCAGCGCCAGCCGGTCGCCATACAGCGCGCGGCGGTCGCCCCAGCCGAGCCGGCCGCGGTACCAGCCGTTGCCCAGCAGCACCTCGAGCTCGTTGACGCCCTCGCGCACGAGCGAGGTGACGTCGTAGGTCTGGTAGCGCAGCCGGTGGTGGTAGCTCGTCCAGCCGGGCGCGAGCACCTGGTCGCCGACGCGGCGGCCGTTCAGGGTCGCCTCGTAGATGCCGTGCGCGGTGGCGTACAGCCGCGCCCGCGCGACCGTGCCCGGGACCTCCAGGCACGAGCGCAGCCGCGGCGCCGGCGCGCCGATCGCGCCCAGCGCGAGCGGGCTGATGAAGCGCGCGGTCCAGTCCGCGGGCGCCAGCAGCCCGGCCTCGGCGACGGCCGGCTCGCTCCAGTCCGACTCGGCGCCGGCGCCGCTGACCCGCACGCGGACGCTCGCCGCCTCGCGGGAGGCCAGCGGCTCGCCCGGCCAGGGGACGAGCACCTGCTCCGCACCGGCGACGCGGACAATGTCGGGAGCGCGCCCTGAACGGGTGAGCTCGACCTCGTAGGCATCCTGCGCGAACCCCGCGTCCGCCCGGGGGACGACCCAGGACAGGCGCGGGGTGGCGGTGCCGATCCCGAGCACCGGACCGTCGTCGGTCCGGTGCTCGAAGCGCAGGTCGGCGGGTGCGGCGACGAAAGGCACGGACCAGATGTCTAGATCGAGTCCGCCGCCGTCGCGACCGTGAAACCCCTGTCGTTCATGAGGGCCGACTAGGGGGTCGTGGTCGTCAACGTGAACGTGATCGTTCTTGTGTACGTTCCTGTGCGCAATCCGTCGTGGGCGCCGATGTGCTGCGTGAAGCCGATCGCCACGGGGTCGTTGGACGTCGGGGCGGTCCAGCTGGACTTCGACAGCGACACCTGCAGCGGCTCGGGCAGCGCGAGCGCGCCGTTCGTCAGGTGACCGGGATCTGAGTAGCTCAGCGCCGCGTCGCCGGCCGTCGAGGTGACCGTGGCGGTGGTGCTCGCCGTGTAGGTGTGGTCGACGCCGGGCGCGAACGCCCCGAAGGACGCCGGCGCGCCCAGCGTGAGCGAGAGCGTCGCGGGCACGGTGCCGCCGACGGTGCCGGTCGCCTCCGTGGTCACGCTCAGCGGCGCGCTCGCCAGCGGCTGCGCGGCCGAGTCGGCCACGCTGACCGTGTACGGCCCGCGGACGGTGCGCCACCCACCGGCGTCCCAGATCGACAACGGATGCGCCGAGGACGCGGGATCGACGGTCACCGACACCGTCCGGCTCTCGCCCGGCGCCAGCGTCACGCGCTGCCAGCCGACGAGGCGCTTCGGCGGCTCGCCCGCGGCGGGCGGGAAGCCGAGGTAGACCTGCGGCGTGTCGGTGCCGCCGCGCGTGCCGGTGTTGGTCACCCGGAAGCGCACGGTGAACGGCGCGCCGGCGGCCGAGCGCGCCGGCACGTCGAGCTGGTCGACGGCGAAGCTCGTGTACGACTGGCCGAAGCCGAACGGGAACAGCGGCGCGACGCCGGCGCTGTCGTACCAGCGGTAGCCCACCTTCAACCCCTCGGTGTAGTCCACCTGGCGGATCTCGCTGCTGCCCGCCGGCCGCGTCGTGCCGCCGTCGGAGAAGATCCCCGGGTACTGGGCCGGCGAGCCGGCGGTGGGCAGGTCGGCGGCCGCGCGCGGGAACGTCAGCGGCAGGCGCCCGGACGGGTTCACGTCGCCCCACAGCAGCGCGGCGGTGGCCGGGCCCATCTCCTGGCCGGGCGACCACGTCTCCAGCACGGCCTTCACGTCGGAGAGCCACGGCATCAGCACCGGGCCGCCGGTCTGCAGCACCACGACCGTGTTCGGGTTGGCGGCCGCCACGGCGGCCACGAGCGCGTCGCCGCCGCCGTCGAGGCTCAGGTTCGGCCGGTCGTTGAACTCGCCCTCCTGGTAGTAGCCGAAGACGATCGCCACGTCGGCGCCGGCCGCGGTCTGCGCGGCCTGGGCGAGGTCGCTGCCGTCGCTGTAGGCCACCGTGCCGCCGTCCTGCGCGGCCCGCGCCGCGATCGCGTCCAGCGGCGCCTTCGGGGTGCAGGGCACGCTCGGGCGCACCGGCCCGCACACGGACGCTGCGCTGACGCCGTTGCTCGGCGTGCTCGAGGCGGTCGGCCCGATCACGGCGATCTTCTTCCCGGCGCCGCCCAGCGGCAGGACGCCCGTGTTCTTGAGCAGCACCGAGCCCTGCTCGACCTCCTCGCGGGCGACCGCCTGGTCGGCCGGCGTGGAGACGTCGGCCTCGGGCGCCGCGGGCAGCGGCGTGTCGAACAGCCCCGCGCGGATGTGCGCGCGCACGACCCGGAACGCCGCCTCGTCGATCATCGCCTGCGTGATGCGGCCGTCCGCCAGCGCCGCCTTCAGCGCGTCCGGCGTCCAGTTGCGCCAGCGGTTGAGCTCCTGGTCCAGCCCGGCCGCCAGCGAGTTGGGCGTGGCGGTCAGCGAGTGGCTCGCGCCGAAGTCGGTGACCACCCAGCCGTCGAAGCCGATGTCGCCCTTGAGGATCTGGCGCAGGATCGGCTGGTTGCAGGAGTAGATCCCGTTGACCTGGTTGTAGGAGCACATCACGCCGCCCGGCTGCCCGTCCTTGATGGCGATCTCGAACGGCAGCGCGTAGAGCTCGTGCAGCGTGCGCTCGTCGAGGTTGGACGAGCTCGTCTGGCGGTCGGTCTCCTGCTCGTTGGCCACCCAGTGCTTGAGCACGGACTCGACCGGCTCGGCCGGGTTGTCGCCGAAGCCCTTGACCACGGCCGCGGCCATCCGACCGGACAGCAGCGGGTCCTCGCCGAGGTACTCCGACGTGCGGCCGGCGAGCGGCGTGCGGGCGGTCGAGAGGCCGGGGGCGAGCAGCACGTTGCGGCGCTTGTGGAACGCCTCATAGCCCTGTGCCTTGCCCTTGCGCCGCGCCAGGTCCTGGTCCCACGACGCGGCCAGCGCGGTCTGGCTGGGGAACGCGGTGACGCCCGTCCCGGCGACGACGGCGGTCGGCCCGTCCGCGTAGGCGATGAACGGCGTGCACGGCACCTGCGCGGGCAGCGGCTTGCCGCCCGCGTTGAGGTTCGTCGGGTCGTTGGCCGCCTGCTCGTCCAGCCAGCGCAGCTTCTGGTCGAGCGTGGAGGCGGCGAGCAGCGCCTGCGCCCGCTGGTCCGGCGTCCTGCTGGTGTCCATCCAGGGGCACGACGGCGCCTGGGCCGCCGCCGTCCCGGCCGTGGCGAGCCCCACCGCCGTCATGGCGGCCGCGAGCGCCGCAACCGCGCGAGCACGTTGACGCACTGCGTCTCCTCTCCTCCGTTTGACCGGCCGACCGTATGAGTGGCGCGTGGGCGCTCGCGACGGGGGAATCCCTGCTCTCCGGCCCCGCCCGCCGGGGGATAGAGTCCCTGCGAGCCATGGCGATTCCGGTGGACCCCGGCCTCGCGTCGCTCGCGTTCGTCGGCCGCCGCCGGCAGCTGGACGCGCTGGCGGGCGCGCTGCGGGACGCCCGCGAGGGGGCGTCGCGGCTCGCGCTCGTCGAGGGGCCGGCGGGGATCGGCAAGACCGCGCTGATCGACCGCTTCCTGGCCGGCGCGGGCGAGATCACCGTCCTGCGGGCCAGCGGCGACGAGTCCGAGCGCGAGCTCGCCGGCGGCGTGATCGACCAGCTGCTGCGCCGGGCGGGCGAGGCGCCGCTCGACGCCGCCGACCACGTCGTCCTCGGGGCGCGGCTGCTCGACCTGCTCGGGGTGCTGCAGGACGAGCGGCCGGTGACGGTGGTCATCGACGACGCGCACTGGGCCGACCCGCTGTCGCTGCGCGCGCTGCTGTTCGTCGTGCGCCGGCTCGTCGCCGACCACGTGCTGGTGATCGTGGCCACCCGCGAGGCGGTCCCGGACCTGCCGGAGGGGCTGACCAAGGCGGCGCAGGCGGACGGCTGCTGGCTCGTGCTCGAGCCGTTCTCGCCGGCCGAGCTGCGCGAGCTGGCCGGCGCGCGGGGCAAGCAGCTCTCCGCCGGCGCCCTGCGGCGGCTGGAGGCGCACACCGGCGGCAACCCGCTCTACACCACTGCGCTGCTGGACGAGCTGCCGGCCGACGTCTGGCACCGCCACGACGACCTGCCCGCGCCGCGCTCGTTCGCCGCGGTGGTCGCCCGGCGCGTGGCGGACTGCTCGCCCGAGGCGGCCCGGCTGCTCGAGGCGACGGCGGTGCTCGGGCCGCGCGTCCCGCTGGCCACGGCGGCCGAGCTGGGCGGGGTGGGCGAGCCGCTGGTCGCGCTGGATGAGGCCGCGGACGCCGGGCTGCTGCGCCGCCCCGGCCCGCCCGACCCGCCGGGGCTCCCCGTGCCCGCGTTCCCGCACCCGCTGGTCGCCGCCGCGATCTACGACCGCATCCCGGCCGCCCGCCGGGCGCGGCTGCACGCGCAGGCGGCGGAGATCGTGGACGACGAGTGGATCGCGCTGCGCCACCTCGCCGCCGCCGCGCCGGGCTACGACGCCGGGCTGGCCGACCGCCTGGCCGCGTTCGCCGAGCGCAAGGAGGTCGGCCATGCGCTGCCGGTGGCGTCGCTGGCCATGGTCACCGCCGCCCGGCTCTCGCCCGACCGGGCGCAGCGCGAGGACCGGCTCCTGCGCGCGGTCGACTGGATGCTCGTGGCCGGCGACGCCGCGCACGCCCGGGCGTTCGCCGAGCACATCGCCGGCTTCGCCGAGGGGCCGCGGCGCTCGAGCATCCTCGGCCAGCTGGCCGAGCTCGAGGGCCGCATCGACGAGGCCGCGCGGCTGTTCGCCGAGGCCTGGGAGCACTGCGACGCGGACGCGGACCCGGTGCTCGCGGCGATGATCGCCCACCGCAACGCCTACCACGCGCTGCGCTCGCTGGCCGACGAGCGGGTGGTGGAGTGGAGCCGGCGCGCGCTCGCCCTCGCGCCGCGCGACCCGCTCGCGGTGGGCTGGGCGGGGACGCTGGCGCTCAGCCTGTGGCGGCTCGGCCGCCCCGGCGAGGCGTTCGCCGTGCTCGAGGAGGCGCGGACCGGCGACCCGATCAGCGACGTCTACCTGCGCGGCCAGCGCGGCTGGCTGCGGCTGGCCGGTGACGACGTCGAGGGCGCGCGCGCCGACCTGGAGGCGGCGGCGGCCGAGGAGCTGCGCCTCGGGGCGGTGCTGTTCAGCTCGATCCGGCTGACGATCCTCTCGCGCGCCCACTTCACCGCCGGCGACTGGGGCGCCGCGGCGGTCGCGGCCGAGCGGGCGATGGCGCTGGCCGCGGAGGCCGAGCACCCGCACTCGGCGTTCGTGTGGTGGGCCGCGGTGGCCGTTCCCGCCGCCCGCGGCGAGTGGGAGACGGCGGACGCGTACGCCCGCGCGGCCGCCGCCGAGCCGGTGGACGCGCTCGACCGCACGGTGGCGCTCGGGATGGCGCTCGCCGAGGTCGCCGCCGCCCGCAACGAGCCCGAGCAGGTGCTGGCCGCGCTCGAGCCCGTGGCCGCCCTGAGCCCGAACCCGGGCATCGACGAGCCGGGCTTCTGGCCCTGGCAGGGGCTGTATGCCGACGCGTTGGTGTCGCTCGATCGCGCCGCCGAGGCGGACCGCTTCCTGCGCGCGCACGAGGAGCGCGCGCAGGCCCGCGGCCGCCAGGCGATGGTCGCCCGGCTGGCGCGGGTGCGCGGCCGGATCGAGGCCGCGTGCGGGGAGCGCGAGGGGGCCGAGGCCGCGTTCCGGCGGGCGCTCGAGCACGTCGAGCCGCTGGGCATGCCCTACGAGCACGCGCTGGTCCACCTGGCCTACGGCCAGTTCCTGCGCCGCAACGGACGCCGGCGGGCGGCCGCCGACCAGCTCACGGGCGCGCAGGCGCTGCTCACCGAGCTCGGCGCCCGGCCCGCGCTCGAGCGCACCGAGCGCGAGCTCGAGGCCTGCGGGCTGCACCCGGTCCGCCGCCAGGGCAGCCCGCGGCCGGACCTGACGCCGCAGGAGCAGTCGATCGCGCGGCTGGTGGCCACGGGCCGGACCAACCGCGAGGTGGCCGCCGAGCTGCTGCTCAGCGCCAAGACCGTGGAGATGCACCTGACCCGGATCTACGCCAAGCTCGGGATCAGCTCGCGGGCCCGGCTCGTGGCCATGGGGGCCGAGGGGCTGCTCCAGCGATAGGGATTTCCCTGTCGCGAAGTGGCGCGCCCGCGAAATAGCGTTCCCGCCCGGATGCCGAACCTCGTCAGCGCGTTCCGCGACCTGGTGATCGAGACGCCGTCCTGGGGGTACGGCGACTCGGGCACGCGGTTTGCCGTCTTCCCCCAGCCCGGGCGCCCGCGGGACGTCTATGAGCGCGTCGACGACGCGGCGGAGGTGCACCGGCTCACCGGCACCGCCGGCGCGGTGGCGCTGCACTTCCCCTGGGACACGGTGGAGGACTACGAGCACCTGCGCGGCTACGTCGAGTCGCGCGGGCTGCGGGTCGGCGCGGTCAACCCGAACCTCTTCCAGGACCCGGACTACAAGCTCGGCTCGGTCGCGCACCCCGACCCGGCGGTGCGCGAGAAGGCGGTGGCGCACCTGCTCGAGTGCGTGGAGATCGCGTCGGCGCTCGGGTCGAGCGCGCAGTCGCTGTGGCTGGCCGACGGCACCAACTACGCGGGGCAGGACGACCTGCGCGAGCGCCGGCGGCGGATGCTGGACGCGCTGGGGCGGGTGTATGCCGCGCTGCCGGCCGAGCAGGAGCTGCTGGTCGAGTACAAGCTGTTCGAGCCCGGCTTCTACGCCACCGACCTGGCCGACTGGGGCAGCGCGCTGCTGACCTGCCTGAAGCTCGGGGAGCGGGCGCGGGTGCTCGTCGACCTCGGCCACCACGCCCAGGGCGTGAACATCGAGCAGATCGTGGCGTTCCTGGCCGACGAGGAGCGGCTGGGCGGCTTCCACTTCAACAACCGCAAGTACGCCGACGACGACCTGATCGTCGGCTCGGTCAACCCGTTCGAGCTGTTCCTGATCTTCGTCGAGCTGGCGGCGTCGGATCCGCTGC
>JAICUS010000843.1 GCA_025935735.1 Solirubrobacteraceae bacterium
GCCCTCGGCGCTCGCCGCGACGCCGGCGGCGGCGCTCGACCGCTACGTCGCCGCGGCGCGGGGCTCGGCCGGCGACGGGCCGTGGGAGGCGTTCCTGCGCCGCGCCGGGCCGCACGCAGCGGACGCCCCGCTGGTCACGTTCGCGTCCAGCCGCGACGACAACCCCTGGTGCCTGCTCTCGCGCGCGCTGATCCTGCTGCGGGTGGCGGCCGGCGCGGTGCGCGGCGGGATGAGCTCTGCCGGCGTGCTCGGCGCGCCGGAGCTCGCGAGCTGGGCGCACGCGCTCGCGCTGGAGCGCAGCCTCGTCGGCGCCGCGGTCGAGGACCTGCACGACCTCTGGGACGACATCGAGGCCGCGCTCGCGGCCGCGGCGCCGGCGGACGAGATGCTGCGGCGCCTGGAGACCTCCGAGCGGGTCGCGCTGTGGGCGGTGGCCGCCTAGTGTCTACTATAGGTTGTAGTAGATGCTCGAGACCCAGGAGCCCGGATGTCGCAGCGTACACGCAGGACCACGGAGGAGGCCGGCATCCCCGGCGCCTTCGAGGGAGAGACCGTCACCCGGCGGCGGCTGATGACCGGCAGCGTGCACGTGGCGGGCGCGGTGGCCGCCTCGGCGATCGCGCTGCCGGTGCTCGGCTTCGCCGCCGGCAGCCCCCTCTTCGACCGCCTGCCGGCCATGTGGCAGCCGGTCGGCCCGCCGCGCGACTTCCCGGACGACACGTTCGTGCCCGTGGTGATCCAGCTGACGCCGGATGCGATCGGCGAGGTGGCCAAGACCACGGCGTTCGTCCGCCGGCGCAACCCGACCGTGGACACCGAGCCCGAGGATCAGTGGAACCGCTTCGTGGCCATCACGTCGCGCTGCGCCCACGTCGGCTGCCCGGTCGGCTACAAGGACGCCGCGCGCTCGTTCGTCTGCCCGTGCCACGGCGGCGTGTATGACTTCCGCGGCCTGCGCACCGGCGGCCCGCCGCCGCGGCCGCTGGACCGCTTCTTCACCCGCGTGCGCGCGGGGCTGCTGGAGATCGGCCCGCGCTACAGCGTCAACAGCCGGCTGGAGCGCTTCTCCCCGCGCGACCCGGGCGAGGCGCTGGACGGGGTCGGCCGCTACCTGTACCCGCCCCGCGCCTCGACCGCGCGCCTCCCTATGGGTTCGTAGTCGAAGAAGTGAACGTCAAGGTCTTGCTGTACGAGCCGGTGCGCAGCGGGTCCGTGCGGGCGATCGACTGCTGGAAGTCGATCGCCACGGGGTCGTGGCTCACCGGCCCGGAGTAGGTCAGCAGCCCGAGCGGCGCGGCGCCGAGCGGCGCGAGCGGCCCGGTCGAGGTCCCCAGCGGGCTGCTCGCGTGCGCCCGCAGCGGCTGCGCCAGCGCGAACGCGCCGTTGACCATGTGGCCGGGGTGGGCAGTGTCCGGGTCGGAGACGCTCAGCAGCGCGTCGCCGGCCGTGGAGGTCACGTCCGCCGTCGTGGCCGCCGCGTAGTCGGCGTCCACCCCGGGAGCGAACGCCCCGAAGCTCGCCGGCGCGCCGAGCGACAGCGCGAGCATGGCCGGGACCGTCCCGCCCACGCCGCCGGTGGCCGAGGTCGACGACGGCACGAGCGCGAGCGTGTACGTCTTGGACGCGCTGCCGTCCTCGGAGGTCACCGTCACCGTGGCCGTGCCCGGCACCGTGAGCGGCGGCTGGATGGCCACCGTGCCGTTGTCGGCCGCGGTCGCCGTGATCTCCGGCGCCACCGGGTCCGCGCCGACGTTGACGTAGTCCAGCGTCCCCGGGTCGAAGCCGGGCACCGGCCGGCCGTCGACCCGCAGGTCGCTCAGCGCGGCCGTCGAGTTCAGCGCCACCACGTCGCCGGGGGCCTGCA
>JAICUS010000402.1 GCA_025935735.1 Solirubrobacteraceae bacterium
CGATCCTCACGGTGGTGCGCGAGATGGCCGCGCGCGTGTCCAGCGAGATCGCCCACATGGACGAGCCGCGGCTCCAGCACCGCGTGGACGACGCGACGCAGAACGAGATGCTCGCCTACGTGCTCGAGCACGCGCTGCAGGCGGGCGAGTCCTCGGTCAAGCGCGGGCCGGAGCTGCTGCCGATCCTGCGCGAGGCCGGCGTGGTCGACGCGGGCGGCTACGGGCTGCTGGTCATCCTCGCCGGCGTGGTCGCGGCGCTGCGCGGCGCCGACCCGCCGCCGCTCGAGCACCACGCCCCGGCCCGCATCACCCATCCGCACCACGAGTCCTCCACCTACCGCTACTGCACGAACTTCGCCGTCACGGGCCAGGATCTCGAGCCGTCGGTCTGGGTGGGCCGCCTGGAGGCGCTGGGCGACTCCGTGCTCGTCGTGGGCGACGCCCGCACGCTGAAGGTCCACGTCCACACCGACCACCCGGAGCAGGCCACGGCGCTGTTCGACAGCGCGGGCGCGGTGTCCCGGCTCGACGTGGCCGACATGCACGAGCAGGTCCGCGACCGCACGGACCGCCTCGCCGGGACGATCCAGGCGTGCGGCGTGCTCGCCGTGGTGTCCGGCGACGGCATGCGCGAGCTCTTCGAGGGCCTCGGCGCGGCCGTGCTCGACGGCGGCGCGACGTTGAACCCCTCGACCTACGAGCTGCTCGCGTCCATCCACGCCGTGCCGGCGGAGGAGATGGTCGTGCTCCCGAACTCGCCCAACGTCCGCATGGCCGCCGAGCGCGCCGCGGAGCTGTCGGAGAAGACCGTCCGGGTGGTGCCGACGCGCTCCATGGCCGCCGGCCTGGCGGCCGCCGTGGTGCTCGACCCCAACGAAGGCGCCGAGACCAACGCCGCCGCGATGGCCGAAGCGCTGCAGCGGGTCCGCACCGGCGGCGTAACCGAGGCCGCGCGCGACGACGCCCAGGGCCGCTTCCGGCGCGGCGACAGTGTCGGCTTCATCGACGAGGAGCTCGTCGCCTGGGGGGAGCCCGGGGAGACCCTGGAGGTCGTGCTCGGCGAGCTGGGCCGCGAGGCCGAGCTCCTGACCGTGATCGAGGGCGACGGCGCGCCGCTGGAGAGCGCCGCCGTCGCCGCGCTGGCGCCCAACGGCGCCGAGCTGGAGCTGTCCCGCGGCGGCCAGCCGTCGTGGTGGTGGCTGGTAGCCGCCGAGTAGCCCAGCACAATCTGTGGCGTGGCCCCGACCGCCTTCGCCACCTCCGACCCGCTCCCCGCCGTGGCCGACGGGCTGCGCTTCCCGCGCCCGTCGCGGCTCGACGAGCCGCTGAAGCTGCCGGGCGAGAAGGCGGCCAAGGCGGCCGAGCGGCTCGGTCTGCTCACGGTGGCCGACCTGCTCGAGCACACCCCGCGCGACAAGTCGGTCGCCCGCACGATCGGCGCGCTCAACCACGGCGAGGTGGCGTCGGTGGTCGTGGAGGTGCGGTCGATCTCCAGCCGCTCGGTCCGGCGCCGGGGGATGCGCCCGCTCGTCGAGGCCGTGGTGGCCGACGGCAGCGGCACGATGAAGGCCACGTTCTTCAACCAGCCGTGGCTCGAGCGCCGCTACCGGCCGGGCACGCGCCTGCTGCTCAAGGGCAAGTTCGAGGGGCGCAACCGCTTCCGGGTGCAGGAGCACACGGTCACCGGCGAGCTGACCGGCGGCGGGGAGGAGATGGCCACCTACCCGGCCACCGAGGGGCTGAGCTCGACGCAGATCGCCGCGCTGGTCTATGAGCGGCGGGGCGAGATCCGGCACGAGATCGAGCCGCTGCCCGCCCGGCTGCGGGCCCGCGAGAAGCTCCCCGACCGTCCGGCCGCGCTCGACGCCGCGCACTTCGGCGACCAGGAGGGCGGCCGGCGACGGCTCGCGTTCGACGAGCTGCTGCTGCTCCAGCTCGCGCTGCTGCGCCGGCGCGCCCGCCGGCGCGAGAGCGCCCGGGCGGAGGCGCTGGCCCCGCTGGGCGAGCTGACGCGCCGCTGGCTGGAGACCTCGCTGCCGTTCACGCCCACCGGCGACCAGCGCGCGGCGATGGCCGCCGTCGACGAGGACGTGACCGGCGAGCGGCCGATGCAGCGGCTGCTGATGGGCGAGGTCGGGTCGGGCAAGACCGTGGTCGCGGTCTACGCGATGCTGCGCGCGGTGGAGTCCGGCGCCCAGGCGGCGCTGATGGCGCCGACCGAGACCCTGGCCGAGCAGCACTTCGCCACGCTGCAGGCGCTGATGCCCGGCGAGTTGGTGCAGGCCGCGCTGCTCACCGGCTCGACGTCCGCCGGTCGCCGCACCGACCTGCTGGGCAAGCTCGCCAGCGGCGAGCTGAAGCTGTTGGTCGGCACCCACGCGCTGATCGAGGAGGCGGTCGAGTTCAACCGGCTCGCGGTCGCGGTGGTGGACGAGCAGCACCGCTTCGGCGTCAACCAGCGCCGCGCGCTGGACCGCAAGGCGCCGTCCGGCCTCGCCCCCCACATCCTGCACATGACCGCCACGCCGATCCCCCGCACGCTCGCGCTGACCGCGTACGGCGACCTCGACGTCACCGTCCTGCGCGAGCTGCCCGCCGGCCGGCGGCCGATCGACACCCACGTCGCCGGCTCCGAGCGCGAGCGCGGCCGGGCCTACGAGCGCATCCGCGAGGAGCTGCGCGCCGGCCGCCAGGCGTTCGTCGTCTGCCCGCTGGTCGAGGAGTCCGAGCTGCTGCAGGCCCGCGCGGCCACCGCCGAGTACGAGCGGCTGCGCACGGGCGAGCTGCGCGACTTCCGCGTCGTGCTGCTGCACGGCCAGATGCGCCCGCGGTCCAAGCAGGAGGCGATGGCCGCGTTCGCCGCCGGCGAGGCCGACGTGCTCGTGGCCACGACCGTGATCGAGGTCGGCATCGACGTCCCCAACGCGACGGTGATGCTGGTCGAGGACGCCGAGCGCTACGGGATCTCCCAGCTGCACCAGCTGCGCGGCCGGATCGGCCGCGGCGCATACGACTCGCTGTGCCTGCTCTTCGGCCCGCGCGAGTCGCGCCGCCTGCAGGCGCTCGCCCAGCACCGCGACGGCTTCAAGCTCGCCGAGATCGACCTCGAGCTGCGCGGCGAGGGCGAGATGCTCGGTGTCCGCCAGTCCGGCCTGCAGGCGTTCCGCTTCGCCCGCCTGCCAGAGGACGCCGAGCTGCTGTCCGCCGCCCGCCGCCACGCCAGCGACATCCTGGCGGCGGACCCGAACCTGGCCGAGCACGCGCTGTTGGAGCTCGCCCTGCAGCGCGCGTTCGGCGCCGCGTCACTTGAGCCGATTCCGGCCTAAGGGGGCGAGATCTGCAGCGCGCTGGCCTCGCCGGCGCGCAGCTTCGCCACGTGCTCGGCCAGGTTCGTCATGGCGATCAGGTCCGCGCCGTCGCGGACCGCCGCGAGGACCGCCGCCTCGGCGCGCTCGATCTCCTCGGCCCGGGCCAGCGCCGACTCGAGCTGCGCGGGCGGCGCGATGACGATCCCGTCGTCGTCGGCCAGCACGATGTCGCCGGGCGTCACCCGCACGCCGCCGACGGTCACCGTTCCGCCCACGCGCGGCACGACGTCGTTGCGCCCGGCCATCGGCACGGTCCCACGCGCCCAGATCGGCAGCTCCGGCAGCCCGCTGCGATCGCGCACGTAGCCGTCGACCACGATCCCGCCGAGCCCACGGCGCGCCGCCTCATTCGCCAGCAGCTCGCCCAGCGCCGCCAGCGGCGCGCCGCCGCCGTCGACCACCAGCACGTCGCCCGGCGCCGCCTCGCCGATCGCGTAGAGCACCGACAGGAACTCCGCCGCGGCCACCACGGTGAACGCCGGACCGGCGAGCCGAGCCCCGCGCAGCGGCCGGATCGCCGGGTCCAGCACCGGCAGCGTCTTGTCGGCGTCGCACAGCGTGCTGACGGGAACCTCGGCGAGGCGCGGATGCATGCGGCATCCATACCATGGCCGCGTGATCCCGGAAGCGACGCTCCAGGACACCGGCGCCGGGCTCGTCCCCTCGACGCCCGGCTGGTTCGTGCTCAACGCCCGCGACGCGCGCTGGATGGAGAAGCCCGGTCAGGGGCACAGCCTGCCGCTGACCGGCGTCGATGAAGAGGAGGCGGAGACGCTCTTCCCGCTGCTCGGCATGGCGATCCGGGTGGTGAACCCGGGCGAGCCGAGCACGGTCTACCACTGGGAGACCGAGCAGGAAGACTTCCTCGTGCTGCGCGGCGAGGCGGTGCTCATCGTCGAGGGCCTCCAGCGGCGGGTTCGGCAGTGGGACTTCGTGCACTGCCCGCCGGGCGCGCGGCACGCCTTCGTGGGCGCCGGCGACGGCCCTTGCGTGCTGCTCTGCGTGAGCTCGCGGCAGTTCCAGAAGGACGGGCCGTGGGGCTTCTACTGCCCGGACGAGGCCGCCGCGCGCCACGGGGCCGCCTCGCCGGTCGAGACTCAGGACGGCGCGGTGGCCTACGCGCGCTTCGGGCCGTCGCGGCCGGTCCGCTACCACGACGGCCTGCTGCCCGGCTAGGACGGTCGCGCCCGGGCAGGCGACGACCGGCCCGGCGCGCGTGTCGTCTGCCTCGGGCTGAGGCCGACAAACCCGACACGCACCCGCCGGACTAGCCCATCTGCTCGGCCCGCAGCTCGGCGTGCATCTCCCAGGGCGCCTGGGGGAGCACGTGGCCGGTCTCCAGCAGCGACTTGAGGTTGGCGAAGACCGCCGGCCAGCCGGCGGAGATCGCGCGCAGCGCCGCCTCGTCGGGCAGGTTGGAGTGGGTCACGGTGAGGCGGACGATGTCGTGGAACGGCTCGATGTCGAACGTCACCACCGACGTGTCGAAGGTCAGCTTCAGCCGCCGCGGCGGGTCGGTCTCGAGCACGGTGCCGGTGACGTCGGCGATGCCGGATCCGTCGACGCGCCGGTGCTCCCAGCGCGAGCCCGCCTGCCAGTCGGAGACGTTGCTGTGGCCCCAGAACTCGGCGGTCAGCTCGGCGTCGGTGAGCGCGTCCCACACGCGCTGCGCGGAGCTCTCGATGTAGGTGACGTAGACGTAGTCGGGTTGGTCGGGCACGGTGGCCTCCTCGGCTTGGCGTTTGATCGCGCTGAGCGTGCGCAGGCGCGGCCGCTCGAACCGCTCGATCCAGCGCTCCTGAATGGTCCAGAGCGGCACGGGGTTCAGGTAATGGAGCTTTTGGCGGCCGCGCCGGACGACGCTGATCAGGTTGGCCGCCTCCAGCACGTCGAGATGCTGGGTGGCGGACTGCCGGGCCATCGCGAGCGGCTCGCACAGCTCGCCCAGCGTCTGGCCGTTGCGCTCGCGCAGGCGATCCAGCAGCGCGCGGCGCGTCGGGTCGGCCAGGGCCTTGAAGATGGCGTCGTCGTCCGGCACTCCGGAACATTATGCAGGTATATACCTGCATTCCAAGTCGCGCCTATCGTGGCGGGCATGCGCGTGATCGCCGGTCAGTGGCGCGGACGGCCGCTGAAGGCGCCGCCCGGGGCCGCCACGCGGCCGACGTCGGACCGCGTGCGCGAGGCGCTGTTCTCCATCCTCGCCGCCCGGGTGCCGGACGCCCGCGTGCTCGACCTGTTCGCGGGGTCGGGCGCGCTGGGGATCGAGGCGCTGTCGCGGGGCGCGCAGAGCGCCACGTTCGTCGACGACGCGCCGGCCGCCATCAGAGCCATCGCCGCCAACCTCGAAGCGCTCACCGCAACCGCCGAAGTCCGGCGA
>JAICUS010000056.1 GCA_025935735.1 Solirubrobacteraceae bacterium
GCCGTACTCGCGCGTGTACGCGCGGTGGCGCAGGCGCTCGTCGACCATCCGCTGGCGCAACGCGGCCGCGCGCTGCCCCAGCCCGGGCACGCGGTCGATCACGTCCATCACGAGGTGGAAGCGGTCCATGTCGTTGAGCATGACCATGTCGAACGGCGTCGTCGTGGTGCCCTCCTCCTTGTAGCCGCGCACGTGGATGTTGCGATGGTTCGCGCGGCGGTAGGTGAGCCGGTGGATCAGCGACGGATACCCGTGGTAGGCGAAGATCACCGGCTTGTCGACGGTGAACAGCGCGTCGAACAGCGCGTCCGAGAGCCCGTGCGGGTGCTCGGTGTCGGGCTGCAGGCGCATCAGGTCGACCACGTTGACCACCCGCACGCGCAGGTCGGGCAGGTGCTCGCGCAGCAGCGCGGTGGCCGAGACGGTCTCGAGCGTGGGGATGTCGCCGGCGCAGGCGAGCACGACGTCCGGCTCGCCGCCGTCGTCGCTGGACGCCCACTCCCAGATGCCCAGCCCGCGCGTGCAGTGGGCGATCGCGTCCTCCATCGGCAGGTAGTCGAGCGCGGGCTGCTTGCCCGCCACGATCACGTTGACGTAGTGGCGGCTGCGCAGGCAGTGGTCGGCCACCGAGAGCAGGCAGTTGGCGTCCGGCGGCAGGTAGACGCGGATCACCTCGGCCTTCTTGTTGACCACGTGGTCGATGAACCCGGGGTCCTGGTGGGAGAAGCCGTTGTGGTCCTGGCGCCAGACGTGCGAGCTGAGCAGGTAGTTCAGCGAGGCGATCGGCCGCCGCCAGGGGATGTCGCGGGTGACCTTCAGCCACTTGGCGTGCTGGTTGAACATCGAGTCGACGATGTGGATGAACGCCTCGTAGCAGTTGAACAGCCCGTGCCGGCCGGTCAGCAGGTAGCCCTCCAGCCAGCCCTGGCACAGATGCTCCGACAGCACCTCCATCACCCGGCCGTCGGGTGCGAGGCGGTCGTCGCCGGGCACACGTTCCGCCATCCACGTGCGGTCGGTGGCCTCGAGCACGGCGCCGAGCCGGTTGGACACCGTCTCGTCGGGCCCGAACACCCGGAAGATGTGCGGGTTGGCCCGCATCACGTCGCGCAGGAAGCCGCCGAGGACCCGGGTGGCCTCCGAGCTGCCGGACGCCGGCGAGTGGACGTCGACGGCGTAGTCGCGGAAGTCGGGCATCCGCAGCGTCTGCAGCAGCTCGCCGCCGTTGGCGTGCGGGTTGGCGCCCATGCGCAGCCGGCCGGCCGGCGCCAGCGCGGTCACCTCCTCCCGCGGTGCGCCGCCGGCGTCGAACAGCTCCTCGGGGCGGTAGGAGCGCAGCCAGGCCTCGAGCTGGGCGAGGTGCTCGGGGTTCGTGCGCGTGGCGGCCAGCGGCACCTGGTGGGAGCGGAACGTGCCCTCGGCGGGCAGCCCGTCGACCTCCTTGGGGCCGGTCCAGCCCTTCGGCGTGCGCAGCACGATCATCGGCCAGGCCGGCCGGCCGGCGTCCGCGCCCGCGGCCTGGAAGCGGCGGATGTCGCCCAGCGCCTCCTCCAGCGCTGCGGCCAGCGCGTGGTGGACCGCCTCGGGCTCGTGGCCCTCGACGAAGAGCGGCCGGTGCCCGTAGCCGCGCATCAGCGCCTCGAGCTCCTCGCGCGGGATGCGGGCCAGCACGGTCGGGTTGGCGATCTTGTAGCCGTTGAGGTGCAGCACCGGCAGCACGGCGCCGTCACGGCCGGGCGTGAGGAACTTGTTCGCGTGCCAGGAGGCGGCCAGCGGCCCGGTCTCCGCCTCGCCGTCGCCCACCACGGCCAGCACCAGCAGGTCCGGGTTGTCGAACGCCGCGCCGTAGGCGTGGGTGAGCGCGTAGCCCAGCTCGCCGCCCTCGTGGATCGACCCCGGCGTCTCCGGGGCGACGTGGCTCGGGATCCCGCCGGGGAAGGAGAACTGGCGGAACAGCCGGCGCATCCCCTCCGCGTCGCGCGGGATGTCCGGGTAGCGCTCGCTGTAGCTGCCCTCCAGCCACGAGCTCGCCACCAGCCCCGGGCCGCCGTGGCCCGGGCCGGTGACGAACAGCGCGTCGAAGCCGTCGCGCGCGATCAGCCGGCTCAGGTGCGCGTAGAGCAGGTTCAGCCCGGGCGTGGTGCCCCAGTGCCCGAGCAGCCGCGGCTTGACGTGGTCAGGGCGCAGCGGCTCGCGCAGCAGCGGGTTGTCGAGCAGGTAGATCTGGCCGACCGAGAGGTAGTTGGCCGCGCGCCACCACAGGTCGAGGCGGCGCAGTTCCTCGGGTGGGAGCACCCGGCGGAGGCTACGCGCTCGCGACGCGCGCCAGCGGCGCGGCGGCCGGCTTCTCCGCGGACTCCTCCGCGGCCGCGGCATCGCCGTCGCTCATCAGGTGCATGAGCGTGTAGGCGACCGCGATGGCGAACACGATCACCGTGCCCATCGCGACCGGCAGCAGCCACCAGGAGCCGAAGACGCCGAGCAGCGCGATCACGGTGCTGCCGGCGATCACGGCGAAGGCCATCAGGGCGAGCAGCGGCTCGCCGCCGTGGCTGGGGGAGTCGGTGGACGTGGTGGTGGCGGCGGCGGTCATGACGGGTCTCCTGCGTGTGACGGAAGGGGGCGATGGGCGCCAGTGAACCTCGCCGCGGCGGCCCGCCCATCCGGGCCCGGCCGCCGAGCGGGTCCGTAGTTCCCCGCAGCCGGCTCAGGCCACGCGTCCGCCGGCCAGGTAGCCGGTGAGGTGGCGGCCGACGACCTTCGCCGACGGCCACCACAGGGGCGAGCGCGACGCGCGGTCGGGCGCGGTGTCGTCGCTGAGGTCGCGGGTCAGATACAGCGGGTCGCCGCCGGTGAGCAGCATCGCGCGCAGGACCGGACGGTAGGGCCGGGGCTCGATGTCCACGCCCGCCTCGGCGGCGATCGCCTCGGCGGCCGCGTCGGCCTGCTGGGTGGCGAGCCCGCCCTGCTTGACCGGGCCGGCGGTGATGTCGCCCGCGGCGTAGACGCCGGGGATGCCGGCGACGCGCGCGTGCTCGTCGATCGGGATGAACCCGCCCGCGTCGGCGGGCAGGCCGCGGACGCTGCGCCCCACGGGCCGCGGGAGCGCGACGACGGCGTCGGCGGCGATCACCCGGCCGTCGCGCAGCAGCAGCGACTCGCCGATCCGCGAGTCGGGCGCGGCGCCGGGCAGGAACTCCACGCCGGCCCGGATGAGCAGCCGGGCCACGGCGTCGGACGCCACGGGGCCGAACAGCTCGAGCGGCCGCGCCTCCGGCGAGACGACCATCAGCGACCGCGGCTCCTGCGACTGCGCCGCCGCGAGCAGCGCGAGCTCATAGGCGGGCAGCGTCCAGGCCGTCTGCGCGGGGACGGTGAAGATCGCGCGCTTGCGGGCGTCGCGGACGGCGGTCTCGACCGCGCCGGCGCTGATCGGCCCGCGGAACAGGGTCGCGCCGGGGACTGCGTCGACCGCCCGGGCGCCGGTGGCGACGATCAGCCGGTCGTAGCGCAGCGTGCCGCCGTCGGTGGTGACGACCTCGCGGCGCTCCGGGTCGGCCACGGCCAGCGCTCCGGCGTGGTGGACGACGTGCGTGCGGTCGAACGAGACGTCAGGTGCGGCCGCGCCGCCGAACGGCGAGCGGACGGAGTAGGGGCGCTGGGCGAAGCCGGCGCTGGGGGCGAGCAGCTCGACGCGGACGCGGTCGCCGGCCAGCGAGCGCAGCGCCAGCACGGCCTCCAGGGCGGCGACGCCGCCGCCGGCGACCAGCACGCGCAGGGGGGATCGGGCGGTCATGGCGAAGAAGGGCGGCGGCGGGGGTGGGTGGGTGGGGCCCAATCCCGCGGCCGCCGGGTCGAGGTGGTCAGGAGCGGCGGGGCAGCCAGTAGCGGATGACCGCGTAGACGACGCCGGTCACGCCCATGTAGGTGAACAGCGAGGCGACGCCCTCGAAGTTGCCGATCACGTTCTGGCCGAAGGTCATCACGGCGAAGGTGAACATCGAGAGGGCGAGGCCCGCGAGCAGGACCGGCTTGCCCCGCGTCGGCATGAACTCGCCGGCGAGCAGGCTGGCGACGATCACCAGGAAGGCCACGGCCTCGAGCACGCCGAGCAGCAGCCAGCTGGTGTCGATGCCGATCGTGCTGTCGATGATCGTGCCGTGGTAGGCCTTGGCCAGGCCGCCGGGCATGCTGCCGTCCTGGTCGAACAGCTTCTCCTTGGCGGAGTAGAACCACAGGAAGCCGTAGCTGAGGTAGACGGCGGCGATGCCGGCCCAGTAGGTGGCGGCATCGAGCACGTCCGAGACGCCGACGGAGCGGCGGCGGGTTTCGGGGATGTGGGCGGCGGTGGCGGCCATGGTGGCTCTCCTTCGGATCGGTCCTCGCTTGCTGCCGCCAAGCTACGTCCGCCGCGGCCGTGTCTCATCCGGGGTCACTGCCCGCGACGCTGCGGGTTTCCCGCGGTCTCGCGGGGCGGTACAGCCGCAGGATCGTCCGGGCCATCCCGGCGAAGGCCAGCAGCCAGGCGGCGAGCGCGATCCAGAAGAAGACGTGGGGGATGAAGTCCAGGAACTCCAGCGACATCGCGTGCGCCATCCG
This sequence comes from Solirubrobacteraceae bacterium, assembly GCA_025935735.1. The sequence goes on from JAICUS010000056.1 coordinate 4,600, forward strand.
GTAGGTGCCCACGGCGTACATGCCGAGCGGGAAGACCGCGCCCCAGTACAGCGTGTCGTAGACGAGCGGCTGGCGGCGGAACCCGTAGCGCCAGACGGCGAGGATGGCGATGATCGGGATCCACCAGGTGCCGGTGGCCCAGTAGAAGATCGTGAAGCCCTCCAGGAACGGCCGCAGCGAGGCCAGGAACGGCGCGTCCGGGGTGTTGGCGATCAGCAGCGAGCCGGCCAGGACCGAGATCGCCATCGCGCCCATGTTGATCCAGTACGGCGGCGCGAGGTCGGCCGGCGAGAAGCGGAAGAACGTGTAGCGGTAGAAGATCAGCGAGACGATCCAGATGTAGAGCATCCCGCCCCACAGCCACATCGACAGCGCGATGAAGTTCGCGTGCAGGCGCAGCGGCTGGTGCCAGTGGTCCGACAGCAGCGCGATCAGCACGGCGATCGACTGGGTGGCGACGACGGCGAGCAGCCAGCCGCCGTTGATGCCCTCGGCCAGCGTCGGCTTCTCCGGCTTGATGGTCAGCGCGGTGAAGATCGTGTAGGTAAGCGCGAGCCAGAGGACCCCGCCGGCGAGCAGCAGGACCGTCGCCGGCGTCGGCGCGCCGGCGATGACCACCAGCTCCGACCCCAGCACGCAGGTGCCGGCCACGGCGGTGAGGAAGCCGAACGCGGTCTGGTGGTCGATGAGGTCGCGGACCACCGCGGCGCGGTGCCGGACCACCCGCAGGACGCTCAGCACGCACAGCACGACGTAGGCGGCGATGCTGGTCGCCAGCAGGGCGACGTCGACGACGGCCACGCCCAGCAGGCGCGCGCCGATCGCCACGATGCCCGTGGCCATCACCACCGCGAAGCTCGAGGTGGACAGTGCCTCCAGCTGCGCGTCGAGCCTGGCGAGCACGGCGCGCGAGTCTACGGCGTCCGCGCGGCGTCCCTCACGAGCGAGATCCGCAGCTGCAGCGCGACCCGGTCGCCGACGCCCGCCGCGAGCAGGCGCTTGGCCTCGATGCCGTAGTCGCTGCGGCGCACCGAACCGCGCGCGGTGATCGTGACGCGGTCCGGGTCGCCGTCCCGGTCGATCGTGGCCGCCAGCCGGACCGGGCGCGTGACGCCGGCGATCGTCAGGCTGCCGTTGACGCGGACCCGGCCGGCGCCCACGGGCTGGATCCCCGACGAGAGGAAGCGGATCTCCGGATGGGCCGCGGCATCGAGGAACCCCGGCGCGCGCAGGCGCTCGTCGCGGGCCGGGTTGCCGGTCTCGACGCTCGCGGCGCGCGCCACGCCGCGGATCTGGGGACCCCACGCGCGGTGCTCGACGGCGCCCTCGAACTGCGGGAAGCGGCCGTGCACGGTGGCGACCATGAGCTGGCGGACGGCGAAGGCGATCGTCGAGCGCGCGGGATCGGCGCGCCAGGCTCCCGCGGGCACCAGTCGGGCGGTCTCTGGCAGGGTCAGCGTCGGCATGTGGTCAACTCCGTCGGTCGGGCGTCTGCGGATCGTGTCGGCCGGGCCGCGCCGAGCGCGACGGGAGAAGCCCACAGTCGGAGTCGGTGGTCTCCCGCAGTCCGGCCGGGGCGCTGCGGGTTTCCCGCGGCTGGGCTCGGGCGTTCTGCGGACGTGATCGGCGCGCCCGCGCGCGACGGTGTGCGGCATGACGATCGAGCGCTTCGACCCCGCGACGGTGGCCGGCCTCGACGAGCCCGTCCGCCGCTACTTCGCCCACGCGCTCGCCGCCGGCGCGCCGCTGCGGCGCCGCGTCCGGCTGGGGCTGACGGGGCGCATCCGGGTCGGCGCCTGGCTGCGGTTCGACTCGGTCTGGGAGGGCGACGGGCGCTCGTTCTCCTGGCGCGCCGCCGCAGGGCCGGCGCGGCTCCTGCGCGTCCACGACCGCTTCGCCGGCGGTGCCGGCTCCATGGACGTCCGCCTGCGCGGCCTGCGGCTGGTCCACGCCGACGGCGCGGACACCGCGCGCTCCGGCGCCGGCCGCGCCGCGCTGGAGGCGCTGTGGACCCCGGCCGCCCTGCTGCCCGCCACCGGCGTGAGCTGGCGCGCGGAGTCCGACGAGCGGATCGTGGCGGCCTGGGACGTGCCGCCCGAGCGGCCCGAGCTGCACATCGCCATCGGCCGTGACGGCGCCGTCCGCTCCTGGCGCGCGCAGCGCTGGCGCGACACCCGCCGCGGCTATGAGCCGTTCGGCGCCGACGTCCGGGCCGAGCGCGCGTTCGGCGCGCTGACCGTGCCGAGCCGGCTGACCGCCGGCTGGGGCCACGGCACCGGGGCCTGGGCCCCGTTCTTCACCTGCGAGGCGACATCCCTCGCGCCCCACCCCGACGAATAGGAGCGACCGCATGTCTTCCACACCGCACCGAGTCCTTGTCGCGGGAGGCGGCGTCGCCGGCCTGGAGGCGCTGCTGGCGCTGCGCGATCTGGCCGGCGACCGTGTCGCGCTGACCCTGCTCGCGCCCGAGGCCGACTTCGTCTACCGCCCGATGGCCGTTGCAGTCCCCTTCGCCCGCGGGCACGCGCTGCGCCACCGGCTGGCCGACGCGGCCGCGGCCGCCGGCGCGGAGTTCGTCCGCGGCGCGCTGGCGGAGGTCGACGACGCCGCCCGCACGGCGCGCACCGTCGACGGGCGCGAGCTGACCTACGACGCGCTGCTGGTGGCGATCGGCGCCGGCAGCCGGCCCGCGCTGCACCACGTGACCACGTGGACGCCCGAGCTCGACCAGGACGTGTTCGGCGGCCTGCTGCGCGACATCGAGGAGGGCTACGCGAAGCGCGTGGCGTTCGTCGTCCCGCCCGGCGCGGCCTGGACGCTGCCCGCGTACGAGCTCGCTCTGATGACCGCCTGGGACGCGCGCGACATGGGCCAGGACGACGTGGAGGTGACCGTCTACACGCCCGAGGACGCGCCGCTGGGCCTGTTCGGCGCCGGCGCGTCGGCCGCGCTGCGCGAGGACCTCGAGGCCGCGGGCGTGCGCGTGGAGACCTCCACGGAGGTCCGCGAGAACCCGCGCTTGGTCCTCGAGCCCGGCGGCCGGCCGCTGGAGGCGCAGCGCATCGTGGCGCTGCCGCGGGCCGCGGCGCCCGGCATCGCCGGCCTGGCGGTCGACGAGGAAGGCTTCATCGTCACCGACGAGCACGGCAAGGTCGCCGGCGCGGACGCCGTCTGGGCCGCCGGCGACGCGACCGCGTTCCCGGTCAAGCAGGGCGGCCTGGCCGCCCAGCAGGCCGACGCCGCCGCCCGGGCGATCGCCGCCGCGGCCGGCGCGGACGTCGAGCCGCGCCCGTTCCGCCCGGTGCTGCGCGGCGTGCTGCTGACCGGCCGCGGGCAGGAGTGGATCCGCCGCGACCTGGCCGAGGACGAGGGCAGCGCCCAGCGACACGCGCTGTGGTGGCCGCCGACGAAGATCGCCGGCGAGTACCTGGCGCCGTACCTGGCCGACCTCGAGGAGGGCGGCATGGGTGACCGGCCGCCCGGCCACCTCGTCGAGCTCGATGTCTCCCGGGACATCCCGGCGGCGACGTGAGCGACGCCGTCGCACTGCCCGACCGCGTGACGGTCCTGACCTGCATCGGCTGCGGGGCGATGGGCCGTCAGGAGCGGTGCGACGGCGCCTGCGCCGAGCACAAGCTGGTGCTGGTGCGCGCGGCCGACCACGAGGAGCTGCTGCGCGCCGCGGCGGCCGCGGCGGGGCTGCGCGCCGTCGCGGAGGCGTTCGCGGCGGCGTCCGGGCGCGACCCGCGGGAGGAGCTGACCGCGCTGCGCGAGCGCGCCCGCCGGGCCCTGCGCGACGCCGGCCCGCCGCCCGAGCGCACCGACTGGGAGCCCGACACGGTGACCGGCTGGTGGTGCCACCGCTGCGGCAACGTCGACCTGCCGCAGCCGTGCATCGGCGTGTGCGTGTGGCGCCCGGCCGAGTGGGTGAACGCCGCCGTCTACGAGCGTGAGCAGGTCCGCGCGGCGCCCGCGCTGCGCGCCGCGCGGGCGCTGCGCCGGTTCGCCGCCCGCGCCGCCGCCGTCAACCCGCGTGAAGGTCAGTGGGAGCGCAACCGCGACGCGCTGCGCACGCAGGCGCGCGCCGCGCTGGCCGGCGACCGCGACGACGCGCTGGAGCCGGCGCCGCTGCTGGCCGGCGAGGACGCGGCGGCCGGCGACCGCGCCCAGGCGCTGCACGCGCTCGACGCGGCGGCCGCCTTCAACGGCGGCGTGCCGCCCACCGAGTGGGAGCGCCGGCGCCGCGACTGGCGCGCCGCCGCCGGGTGACGGCGGCGGCGCGCGCCCGCGCTCAGGCGGCGGTCGCGGCGGCGGTGAACAGCGCGGCCAGCGGGGCGTCCACGCCGCGCGGGACGGCGATCACCGGGCAGTGCGCGGCGCGCACGACCTCGCCGCTGACGCCGCCGACCAGCACGGAGCGCAGCGGGCCGTAGCCGCGCGAGCCGACGATGAGCAGGTCGAGGCGCTCGCTGCGCGCGATCAGCTCCTTGGCCGGGCTGCCGGTCAGCGCCACGGCCTCCGCGTCCACGTCGGCGGGCACGCCCGCCACGGCCTCGGCCAGCGCCTCGCGCTGCCGGCGCCGGATGTCCTCGACCATCACGTCGTAGCCGGGCCCGGCCATCATCGCCGGCGCCGCGTAGCCGTCGGCGCCCTGGACGCCGATGACCTCCAGGTGCGCGCCGAGCGCGCGGGCCAGCTCGGCGGCCGCGGTCAGCGCGGCGCGCGCCTCGGCGGAGCCGTCGACGCCGACGCCGATGCGCCGGACCGGCTCCTCCGCGTGTGTCCGGTAGCCGCTCGGCACGATGGCGACCGGGCACGGCGAGCCGTGCAGCAGCCGCTCGCCCGTGCTGCCCGGCAGCACGCGGCCGAGGTGGCCGCGGTGGGTGGAGCCGACGACCACGATGGCGGCCCGGACGGCCGCGGCCACCTCGTGCAGGGCGCGCGCCGGTGAGAGCCGGGCGACGGTGTGCGTCTCGACGCGGTCGGGCGGGACGCCCTCCAGTCCCGCGCTCAGGCGGGCCACGGTCTCCTGCGCGTCCGCGCGCAGGTACTCGCGGTAGACGGCGTTGGCCGAGCGCGACGTGTCCTCATAAGGGAACGCGCAGGCCAGCAGCACGCCGGCGCCGGAGGCGGTGGCCAGCCGGCGGCCGAAGGCGACGGCGTCCTCGGACCGTTCAGAGGCGTCGACGCCGATCAGGATGGTGCTCACGGTGTCTCCTTTCGTTCCCGTCCGACGCTATGGCCGGCGCGCCGCCGCGACATCGGGCGGGACCGCGTGCGCGTATCCGTAGTTGCCCCGGAGCGGTGCGCCGGGTGCGTCCGGATGGGCGGACGGGCGGGGCCGCCGATCATCGGGGCGAATGAACGACCGGAGGACAGAGACCATGCCCCGCCCAGCGTCCACCCGCGCGCTCGCGCTCGCCACGCTCGCGTTCGCCGCCTGCTTCTTCGCCTGGAGCCTGCTCGGCCCGCTCGGGCCCGAGCTGCAGGATCACCTCGGCCTCTCGGACGTCTCGCTGGCCGTGCTCGTGGCCGTGCCGGTGCTGCTCGGCTCGCTGATGCGGATCCCGCTCGGGCTGCTGGCCGAGCGCCATGGCGGCCGGCGCGTGTTCGGCGCGCTGCTGGCGCTCACGCCGCTGCCGCTGGTGGGGCTCGCGCTCTGGCACGACAGCTTCGCCGGGGTCGTGGCGCTCGGGTTCGTGCTCGGGTTCGCCGGCGCGTCGTTCGCGGTCGGCGTCCCGTTCGTCAACCGCTGGTTCGCGCCCGAGCGCCAGGGCGCCGCGCTCGGCGTGTACGGGATGGGCATGGCCGGCTCGGTCGTCGCCGGCTTCACCGGCCCGAAGATCGTCACGGCCTGGGGCCTGGCGGCGCCGTTCTGGATCGCCGCCGCGCTGGTCGCGGCGACCGCGCTGGCCTGGCTGCTGCTGGCCCGCGACGCCCCCGCGCCCGCGCGCGCCGCACGGCCGGCCTCGGGCGCCGCCCTGCGCCGCCTCGCCGGCAGCGGCCGCGCCTGGGCGCTGACGCTGTTCTACTTCCTCAGCTTCGGCGGCTTCGTGGCGATGTTCCTCTACCTGCCGAAGCTGCTGGTCGGCGTCCACCAGCTGAGCAAGCCCGACGCGGGCGCGCGGGCCGCCGGCTTCGCGCTGCTCGTCGTGCTGGCGCGCCCGGTGGGCGGCGTGCTGGCCGACCGGCTCGGGGCGGCGCGCGTGCTGCGCTGGTCGTTCGCCGGCTCCGCGGTGCTGGCCGCCGCGCTCGCCGCGGGCTACGAGAGCCTGCCGGCGCTGACCGCCTGCTGCCTGCCGCTCGGCGTCTTCCTCGGCCTCGGCACCGGCGGCGTGTTCAAGCTCGTGCCCGAGTGGTTCCCCACGCAGGTCGGCGCGGTCACCGGCGTCGTCGGCGCCGCGGGCGGGCTCGGCGGCTTCTTCCCGCCGCTGATCATGGGCGTGGTCAAGGCGGCGACCGGCGGCTACGGGCTCGGCTTCGTCCTGCTGGCCGCCGTCGCGCTGGGCAGCCTCGGCGTGCTGGCCGCGCTGAGCCGCCCGCGGGCGTCCGTCGCGCTCCAGCCCGCGTAGCAGAACTTCGGGGTGGCGCCCCGATTGTCCGGGGCGCCCTGCCGCAAGAGAGTCGCGGCATGCGAACGACAGTGGCGATGGCGGCGGCGCTGCTCGCGCTGGCCGCGCCGGCGGCCGCGCAGGCCGCGCCGGTCACCTGCGGCTCGGGCACGACGATCGCCGCGTTCCCGCCGCACCTGCGGATCATCGCCGTCCACTTCCACGAGCACAAGCCGGAGAACCGCGGCTACCACGAGTACGCCTGCACGAGCGCGCACGCCCGGCCGCTGCACGTGGGCGAGTCGCAGGGCATCGGCGCGGCGTTCTCCGAGGACACCGAGCGCTACGTCTTCGCCGGCGGGCGCTACCTGGCGGCGGGCACCGAGGAGGAGGACGAGGGCGGCGGCTCCACGGACGCCGCCGTCTATGACCTGCGCACGCGCCGGACGGTCACCGGCGACGTCGCGGTGGGCTACGACGACGGCTTCACGTTCCGGCTCGGCCCGCACGGCGAGCTGGTAGACGACGACGGCGGCATCCTGCGGGTCATCGCGCCGGGCGGCCGCGCGCACCGGCTCTCGAACACGGCGCGGGACGTGGCGGTCGCGGGCACGACGGTCTACTGGACCGACGCGAACGCCGTCCGCTCCGCGACGCTCCCCGGCCCGGCCTCCGACGCGGCCGACCGCGTGCTCGACATCGGCGACGGCGCGACGGAGCCCAGCCGCTGCCGCAGCCGGCGCGGGACGACGGTGGCGCACAGCTTCAGCGTCCGGGTCGCGCGCGACGGCACGCGCTGGTTCGCCTGCAAGGACGGCCGCCGCGGGGCCGTCGAGCTGGCGGACGACACCCGCCCGGCGAGCGTGTGGATCGCGGCGGACCGCTGGGTGTACTCCGTCTGCGACGACGCCAGGGTGCTGGACATGCGCACCGGGAACCTCGTGACCATCCTGCCGTCGATCCCCGCCCGCCCGCCCGAGATCCTGCCGAACGGCACCCTGGCCTGGATCGACGCCGACGGGACGCTGCTGGAGCAGCGCCACAGCGAGCGCGCGCCGCACAGCGGTGACACGGGCGCGAGCGCGCTCACGTCGGTGGGCTCGACGCTGTACTGGACGTCGGCCGGCCTCCCGCACCGCAGCTGACGCGGCCGGGCGCCCGCGGCGGGCGCCCGGCCGGTTCGGCCGCTAGTGGCGGTGGCCGTGGCCGCCGGCCACGGACAGCCCGTAGATCGTCGACGTGTGGTAGGTCGCGCCCTTCTTCAGGACGGTGGACGGGAAGTTGGCGTGGTTCGGCGAGTCGGGGAAGTGCTGGGTCTCCAGCGCCAGCCCGTCGCCCTGCCGGTACTGCCGGCCGCTCGTGCCATAGAGCGTCCCGTCGAGGAAGTTGCCCGAGTAGAACTGCAGCCCGGGCTCGGTGGTGGAGATGGTCAGCTCGCGCCCGCTCGAGGGATCGACCAGGCGGGCCGCGACCAGCATCGACGTGTCGCCGGGGCGGCGGTTGAGCACCCAGTTGTGGTCATAGCCGCGGCCGAACACCAGCTGCTGGTCGTTGCCGCGGATCCGCTCGCCGATGGCGTGGAAGCCGCGGAAGTCGAACGGCGTGCCGGCCACGGACCGGATCTCGCCCGTCGGGATCAGGGTCGAGTCGACCGGGGTGAAGCTGTTCGCGTTGAGCTGCAGCTGGTGGTCGTAGATCGTCCCGGAGCCCTCGCCGGCGAGGTTCCAGTAGTTGTGGTTGGTGAGGTTGATCACCGTGTCGGCGTCGGACTTCGCCGTGTAGTCGATGTGCAGCTGGTTGGCGTTGTCCAGCGTGTAGTCGACCTCGACGTCGAGGTTGCCCGGGTAGCCGGCGGCCGTCCCCGGACCGCCGTTCTTGCACGGGTCGGTGGTGCAGCCCTCGCCGGCGGGGCTGTGGTAGGTCAGCTTGACGCCGGCGGTGCGCGAGGTCCGGATCGCCTGGGCGTTCCAGATCTTGACGTTGAAGCCCTCGAACCCGCCGTGGAGCGTGTTCGGGTCGTTGTTGATGTCGAGCAGGTACTTCGTCCCGTTGAGCGTGAACGCGCCCTTGGCGATCCGGTTGCCGTAGCGGCCGATGATCGCCCCGAAGTACGGGTTGCTCTTGATGTAGGCGGCGCTCGTGTAGCCGCCGATGTCGCCGAAGCCGAGCGCCACGTTGGCCTCGCGGCCGCGGCGGTCGGGGGCGTACAGCGACTGGATGATGCCCCCGTAGGTGAGGATCGACACCGACATGCCGCGCGCGTTGCGCAGCGTGTAGCGGTCGACCGCGCGGCCGTCCGGCAGGGTGCCGAACGAGGCCTTGGTGACGCTCACACCGCCTCCGCCTCCTCCGCCTCCCCCGTGGCCGTGCCGGGGGTGGTGCGCCGGCGATCCGGCGGCCAGCGCCGCGCCGGCAAGTGCGCCGGCGGCAAGCAGGGCGATCGCGGCAGCGCGCGCGAACGCCAGGGACTTCGAGAACTTCTTCACGACGGCTCTCCTCCTCTAGGAGCTCGTGTTAACGCTCACATCCCTGTTCGGGCGCGATCGTATGCGCGCTCGGCCGCCCTGTCAACAGGCTGACAGTCAGCTCGCGGCGGCGATCTCGACGAGCGTGATGCGGCAGTCGCGGCGCACGGGGTCGTGCTCGCTGGCGCCGACGCGCAGCGGCGCGCCGATCGCGCCCAGCACGCCGTCGACCACGCCGGTGACCAGCCGGCAGATGAGCTCCGGCCGGTCGGAGGCGATGAGCGGGCACGGGCAGCCGGTGAGATGCACGCCGCCGTCGCCCACGTCGGCGTCGTAGCCCAGCCCGCGCAGGATCTCCGGCGCGCGGTCGCGTAGGTCGTACTGGCCGGGGCGCCCGACGAGGTAGCGGCCCCATTCGCGGCCCACCTGGCGCAGCTCGTCGCCGGTCATCCCGGCCCGGCCGACCGCGGCGGCCAGCAGCTCCGCCAGGCCCATGAAGTCGTAGTCCAGGCGCTCGCCGGACGGCGTCAACCGGTATTGCACGCCCGGCCGCCCGGGGCCGGCGGCCGGCCGCGGCTCGGCGGCGATCAGCCCCGCCTCCTCCAGCGCGGCGACGTGCACGCGGATGGTGTTCTCGTGCGCGCCGGCCGCCTCGGCGAGCTCCGAGGCCGACGCCTTCCCGGCGCCCAGGCGCTCGAGCACGCTCAGGCGCACGGGGTGGCCGACGGCGTTCACGGCTGTCTTCAGGTCGGCCATCGGAACCTTCGAGCCTACTTCAAAGGCGCCAGGTTTCCATGAGGCGTTGTCAGCGCAGCCGGTCGAGCTCGGCCTCCAGCCGGCGGCGTTCGGCGGCGGTGGCGGCGCGCGGCGCGGCGGGCGCGGGGCGGCGCCGCCAGCGGCGCAGCAGCAGCGCGGTGGCGGCGATCGCGGCGATGCCGCCGAGGAGCGGGACGAGGTACGCGCTGGCCGCGAAGCCGCGGCGCGGCGGCAGCGCGAGCACGGACGGCCCGAGCTGCGCGACGAGCTCGTCCTTGACCTGCTGCTTGGTCTCGCAGCGGCGCACGAGCCGCTGGATGAGCGCCCGCTCGCGCGCCGCCAGCGGCGACTCGCGCGCCACGGCCAGCGACTCCCCGCACACGGGGCACATCACCTCGTCCTCGAGGTCGGCCACGCTGGTCCGCGGGCACGCGGCGGCGGCCGCGCCGGGCGCGCCGAGCAGCAGGAAGGCGAGCGCCAGGGCGAGGACGCGGGTCACGTGGCCTCGCCCAGCAGCGGCGCGACCTGCTCGACCATGAACGCGTCGTCGACCGGGCCGCGCTTGACCGCGGCGACGCGGCCGCGGCGGTCGAGCACGATGGTCTCCGGGTAGCCGGTGACGCCGAACTCGCGGGCGGCCTCGCCGTCGCGGTCGCGCAGCAGCGGGTAGGTCAGCTTCATCTTGCGCGCGAAGCCGAGCGCGTCGGACGCCACGTCCTCGGTGTCGACGCCGACGACCGTCGCGCCCTGGCCGGACAGCCGCTTCTGCCAGCGCTCCAGCAGCGGGCTCTCGTCCCGGCACGGCGTGCACCAGGACGCCCAGAAGTTGACCACCACGACCCGGCCGCGCCAGTCCGCCGGGCGCGCGACTCCCTGCGCCCCCAGCCGCGGGAGCCGGAACGCCGGGGCGGCCGGGCGGCGGCCCTCGGCCAGCGCGCGGTCCAGGGTGCGCGAGCCGTGCTGGTGCGCCACGCCGTAGCCCAGCAGCACGACGATCAGCGCGATCAGCGGCAGGAAGATCGCCGCGCGGGCGTACCTCATTCGCGCAGCGCCTCCAGCGCCTCGGCGCGCAGCACCGCGTCGAGGTCGCGGTGCTCGGCGGGGGAGAGCTTGCCCATCCGGGCGTCGAGCTCGGCGTCGCGGATGGCGACCAGCCGGGCCTCGCGCTCGAGCGCCGCCGCCGTCGGCTCGGGCGCCGGCGCCGCGCCCCGGCGCAGCGGCGCCGACACCCAGCGCGCGACCAGGACGAGCAGCACCAGGAAGAGGACGAGGTCCATCAGACCGCCTTCGCCGGGACGCGGCGCGGCAGGCGGGCGAGGGCAGGCAGCCGCAGCCCGGGCGGCCAGATCGCGATCAGCCCGCCGAGCACGGCGAGCCAGCCGCCCCACCACACCCAGGCGGTGAGCGGCGCGACGATCACCCGGAAGGCGACGGGCGTGGGTTGCTCGCGGTAGCGCTGGGCGAACGCGCCGAGGAACAGCGGCTCGAGCGAGCGGTCGGCCAGCGGGAAGCGCTTGTCGATCCCGTCGATCATGCTCTGGTAGGGCTGCAGGTCCGGCTCGGCGGCGGTCCACAGGTCGCGGTCCGCCGAGGAGTCGAGCCCCACCTCGCTGGTCGACTCGCCGTCGAACCAGCGGGCGAGCGTGCCCTCGCCGTCGGGGTTCGCCACGGGGTAGTAGCCGCGGCGCGGGCGCAGCGTGGCCACGTGACGCCCGTCCCGGCGCACGTCGAGGATCGCGCCGAGCGTGAGCTTCTCCGCGGTCAGCCGGGTCGTGGGCGCGACGTAACGCACGTCGTAGCCGGCCACCGACGTCGACTGCCCCGGCTTCAGCCGCGCGTCGCGCACGTGCTGGAACGCGCTGGAGGCCGCCACGCCGACCAGGCTCAGGGCGATCCCCGCGTGCACGAGGTAGCCGCCGTAGCGGCGCCGGTTGCGGGCCACCAGCCCGGCCAGCGCGACCGGCCAGGCGCGGCCGGTCGACGCCCCGCGGGCGCGGGTGCCGCGCCAGTACTCCTGCGCCACCGCGGCCAGCGCGAACGCGGCCGCGCAGAACAGCGCGGCGGCCCGCGGCGCGCCCGGCACCGGCGCCACCGCGAGCCCCACGCCGGTCAGCGCCGCCGCGCCGCACGGCACGGCCAGGTTGCGCCGCGCCGAGCGCACGCTCCCCCGCCGCCAGGCCAGCAGCGGACCGAGCCCCGACAGCAGTACGACCGCGATGGCCAGCGGCACGGTGTAACGGCCGAACCACGGCGGCCCGACGGTCGCCCGCGTGCCGGTCAGCAGCTGGGAGGTGAGCGGGAAGAACGTCCCCCAGGCGATCACCGCCGCGAGCCCGACCAGCACGACGTTGTTGAGCACGAACACCGCCTCGCGCGACACCAGCGACTCCAGCCGCGCCGGCGTGCGCAGCAGTTCGGCGCGGGCCAGCAGCATCCCGGCGCAGACGAACAGCAGCACGGCGATGAAGACC
>JAICUS010000371.1 GCA_025935735.1 Solirubrobacteraceae bacterium
CCTTCGAGCGCGCCGCGCGGCGCTGCGCCGCACCGTCGAAGGACACCCGTACCACCAGTACGAATGACCTTCGCCGGCGCGCCGCAGCATCCACGCGGCATCGCTCGCCAAGCCGGCGAACGTTGCCGGGCGCACCACTAGTCCGGATCAGCCGGCGGTGGCCGGCCCGGACGGTGAACGTGTGGCCGTGGGCGCCGTGCACGGTGGCGGTGCCCTTGCGCACGACGGTCAGCGTGCCGTCGCAGCGGTCCTGGGTGACCCAGCCGGCCGCCTTCGCCACGCCGGTGACGCTGCGCCGGCCGACGGTCTGCCAGCGGCCGCGGTCGGCGGTCGCCCGCAGCCGGCGCACCACCTTGTGCGACCGGGGCCTGCAGGCCGGGCCGAACGGGGCGCCGGCCAGGGCGAGCGCCACCGGCGCGCTCGCCGAGGCCTGGTGGATGCGGAAGATGCCGGCGCCGAAGCGCGCGGTCTGGCGGTGGCGGCCGACGAGCGCGGTCAGCTCGACCGTGCCGTGGCGGGCGTCCAGGGTCGAGCCGACCTTGATCGACTGCGAGCCGGTCAGCGTCGTGTAGCGCCTGCCGTGGCGCAGGCGCACCTTGCCGGCCACCACCCGGGCGGTCAGCCGGCTCCCCGCGACCGGCTTGGGCGGCGTGCCGGCGCCGGTCGTGTCGTCCGGGCCGCCGGTGAACTCCCAGGTCGAGAACGCGTCCAGCAGCGCGTCGGGGACCGAGGCGTCGACGAAGAGCTCCTCGCCCGGCTCCGCGGCGCTCGCGCAGTAGGCGGCGTGGCCCGCGGCGTCGGTGGTCGTGTCCAGGTCGGGATGCGGGTCGCCGGCGCTGAACTCGACCGGGGTCGTCACCGGTGCGCCGTAGATGTTCGTGACCGTGGCGGTGAAGCACGCGGGCTGGTCCGGCGCGCCGGAGCCGTCGCCCGGCTGGAGGTCGATGTGCGCGGCGCCGGGGACGAAGCGCCAGGCGACGTCGAAGGTCGCGGTGTCGCCGGGGTTCAGCGTGCGGTCCCACTCCGCGGCGACCGCCGGGTCGTCCTGGGCGGCGCTGGACGAGGTGTTGTTCAGCGCTGCGGTCGCGTCGGTGAGCTGCGTGGTGAGGTCGGCGTCGTCGGCCTCCTCGAACTGGTCCCACTGGGTCAGTTCCTCCAGGCCGGAGACGCTCGCCGTGGTGGGAAATGCGGCCGCGAGATAGCGCGGCGGCCCGGCGCCCAGCGTGCCGGTGCCCGAGGCGAACCCGCCGCCGGCCACCTCGCCGAACTCGATGGCGCGGATGGTCTGCGCGGCGGTGGAGACGTTCTTCACGACGGTGTGCACCACGATGTGCGGGTCGCCGTTGGTGTGGCTCACGTCCTGGGTGACGTGCAGGACCTTCGCCTGGCCGACGGTGGCGTCGAACTGCGTCTCGACCTTGTACGGGTCGGTGCCGGTCTGCGTCTGCGGGTTCGCCGGGTCCGCGGCGAGGTCGGCGACAGCGCCGCCCACGTCGATCTGCAGCCCGGCGGAGTCGGAGACCAGGACCTGGCCGAAGCCGTCGGTGTTGAAGGTGGCGTCGAGGTCGCCGGCGTCGCCGACGTCGATCTCCATGTCGGGCGCCTCGATGCTCGTCTGCGCGTGCGCCGGCGCGGCGGCCAGCAGGCACGCGGTCGCGGCGGCCATCGCCGCCCATCGCGCTCGACCCATGCCCACACACCAGCACACCCGCCGTGGGCGTGCAATGAACGTCATCCGGCCAGGCGCGCCAGCGCTGCCCGGTCCGCGTCGGTCAGGCGCTCGAAGCGCAGCGCGTAGACGCCGTAGCCCTGCTGGCGCAGCACGCGGGCGCGGCCGCGCACGCCCGGCCCGGCGGGCGGCGGCAGCTCGAACTCCAGCACCTCGTCGGTGGACAGCGGCCGCTGCGTGGTGACGCGCATGCCGCCGGGGCCGACGTCCACCGTCCGGCCCTGCACGGGCGAGCCGAACCTGCGAGAGAGCGTGCAACCGCACTCCAGCTCGACCCGTGGGCTGCCCCGCCGCTCGTCCACGGGTATGCATATTGCCGGACATGCTCTTCTACGAACCCCACCGGCGCGACCGGGCGCTCCTTCCGCACGACCCGTTCAAGGCCGTGATCGCCCCGCGGCCGATCGGCTGGGTGTCGACGGTGAGCGAGGACGGCGTGCTCAATCTGGCGCCGTACAGCTTCTTCAACGCCGTCGGCGAGCGGCCGCCGATGCTGGCGTTCTCCAGCACCGGGGCCAAGCACTCGGCCACGTTCGCGTCGGGCACCGGCGAGTTCGTGTGGAACATGCCGACCTGGGAGCTGCGCGAGGCGATGAACCAGACGTCGGCCACGCTGCCGCGCGAGGCCGACGAGTTCGCTGTGGCGGGACTGGAGACCGCGCCGTCGCGACTGGTGGCGCCGCCCCGGGTGGCCGCGTCGCCGTGCGCGATCGAGTGCCGCGTGGTCCACCGCCTCGAGCTGTGCGACGTCGACGGCGAGCCGACCGATCAGCACCTCGTGGTCGGCCAGGTGCTGGGCGTGCACCTCGACGAGCGCTACGTGGTCGACGGGATCGTCGACACGGCGGCGATGCGGCCGATCGCCCGCTGCGGCTACCGCGGCGACTACACCGTGGTGGAGAAGCTGTTCGAGATGTTCCGGCCGGACTGAGAGGATCGCGCGATGGTGCTGGAGTCGGCGGCGGCGGTCCTCGAGGCCTGCGGGGCCGCGGCCTGCGTGGGCGAGGGCGTGCTGCGCCGGCGCAACCGGGTGGCGGCGCTGCTGCTGGCGGCCGCGCTCGCCGCCGCGGCGGGCCGCGAGCTGGGCGGCGGCGACTGGCTGCCGGTGGCGGCGTGCGTGCTGGGCGCCGCCGGCGCGGGCGCGCTGGTGGTGGCCCGCCACGGGCCTGTGCGGCAGTCCTGGCTGGACGCCGCGATGGGCGCCTCCGCGGCGGGCGCGGTGGCCGTGGCGCTGAGCGCGGACGCGGCGACGGCGGTCGCCGTGGCCGGCCTCGCGGGCGCGCCCGCGCTGGCCCGCTGGCGGCTCTCCCCGGGCCTGGCCGCGGCGCTGCTGGGCCTGGCCGCGCTGGGCGTCGAGGGCGTGCCGACCGTGGCCGCGGTGCCGCTGTTCGCGCTCGCCGCCTGGGTGCCGGAGCCGCGCGTCGCCCCCGGCCCGGACTTCAGCCCCGTGGTGCTGGCCACCCTGCTGGCGTTCGCCGGGACGGCGCTCGGGCTGCTCGTCGCCCACGTCCCGTGGGTGGCCACCGGGCTGGCGACGGTCACCGTGCTGACCGGGATGGCCCGCACTTCGCTGACCGTGACCGAGCGCCTGCGCGCCAGCCATCGTCAGGCGGTCACCGACGACCTGACCGGGCTGGGCAACCGCCGGCACCTGCTGGAGCGGCTGGAGGCGGCGATCGCCGGCGGCGGCGAGGTGGCGCTGCTGCTGATCGACCTCGATGGCTTCAAGGAGCTCAACGACACCCTCGGCCACGAGGCGGGCGACGAGGTGCTGCGCCAGCTGGGCCCGCGGCTGGCCGAGTCGCTGCCCGGCGACGCGACGCTCGCCCGGTTGGGCGGCGACGAGTTCGCGGTCATCCTCGCGCCGGGCGACGAGGCGGCGGCCAGCGCCTGCGGGCTGCGGCTGCGCGCGGCGCTCGAGCGCTCGTTCGCCGTCGGCGGCATGCGCGTGCACGTCGACGCGAGCATCGGGATCGCGCTGCACCCGCTGCACGGCGGCGGCGCCCTCGGGCTGCTCCAGCGCTCGGACGTGGCCATGTACGAGGCCAAGCGCACGCGCACGGGCCACGAGGTCTACGACCCCGAGCGCGACCACCACTCGCGCCGGCGGCTCGAGCTGCTGGGCGAGCTGCGCGACGCGCTGGACGCCGGCCAGCTCGTCCTGCACTACCAGCCGAAGGCGGAGATCGCGACCGGCGAGGTGCACGGGGTCGAGGCGCTCGTGCGCTGGGTACATCCGCGGCGCGGCCTGCTGCTGCCGGGCGAGTTCCTGCCGCTGGCCGAGCACACCGGGCTGGGCCGCGCCCTGACCGCGTTCGTGGTCGACCGGGCGCTGGAGGAGATGCAGTCCCGCGACCTCTCGGTGGCGGTCAACCTCGGCCCGGCGGACCTGCTCGACCTCGGGCTGCCGTCGGAGATCGACCGGATGCTGCGCCGCCGGCGCTTCCAGCCCGAGCGGCTGCGCCTGGAGGTGTCCGAGGACGTGGTGATGGCCGATCCGGGGCGGACCCTGGAGGTGCTGGCGGGGCTGCGGGCGATCGGCGTGGCCACCGCGCTGGACGACTTCGGGGCCGGGCACGCGTCGCTCGGCCACCTCAAGGCGCTCGACGTGGACGAGCTGAAGATCGACCGCTCGTTCGTCAGCGGGCTGCCGGACGACGAGCGCGACGCGGCGATCGTCTACGCCACCATCGAGCTGGCCCGCCGGCTGGGGATGCGCGTGGTGGCCGAGGGCGTGGAGAGCGCGGAGAACTGGGACGCGCTGGCCCGGATGCCGTGCGACGAGGCGCAGGGCTTCTATCTGTCGCGGCCGCTGACCGCGGACGCGCTCGGCGCCTGGCTGCGCGAGCGCGCGCTCGCCGGTTCGTAGTCCTGCGCGAGCGACGCGCGGAAGTGCTCGGCGTTGAGCGCGAGGTGGGTCTCCATCAGCGCCCGCGCGCGCTCCGGCTCGCGCGCGTGCAGCGCCCCGGCGATCGCCTCGTGCTCCGCGTGCGCGCGGTCGAAGTAGGCGGGATCGGGGTGGGCCGCGGCGTCGTAGAGGACGTAGGCGTCGAACGCGTCGCGCAGGGACTCGATCAGCTCGAGCAGTCGCGGCCGTCGCGCGGCCGCGTAGATCACGCGATGGAACTCGCGGTTGAGCGCGACGTACGCCAGACGGTCGCCGGCCGCCCGCATCCGCTCGACCACCCCGTCCAGGAGCGTGAGCTCGGTGTCGGAGATCGCCCGCGCGGCGAGCTCGGTGGCCAGGGGCTCGAGCGCGCCGCGGATCTCGTAGTTCTCCAGGACGTCGGCGTCGGTCGGCTGGAAGACCACGACGCCCTTCTGCACGTCGTGGCGCACGAGCCCGTGGCGCGCCAGCAGCCCGAGGGCCTCGCGCACCGGGGTCGTGCTCACGCGGAAGCGCTCGGCCAGCTCGACCTGGCGCAGGTGGGTGCCCGGGGGAAGCTCGCCCGTGAGGATCAGCCGGCGCAGCTCCTCGGCCACCGCGGCGGCCCGCGTCTCCCCGAGCCCGGTCATCGCCATTGGTGCATTATGCACAATGTCGTGGTAGCGTCCGGCCGATGCGCTTCATCAACCTCGCCGGGCGCATGACCCTGGCCGGCGACGACGGCGCCGGGATCGACGTCGAACGGGCGAGCGGTGGCCGGCTGCCCGCGTCGCCCGCCGCGGCGCTCGACCGCTGGGCGGAGCTGCGCGCCTGGGCGGCCGAGGGCCACGGCCCCGGCGACGTCGAGATCGCCGGCGCGCTGATCGGCCCGCCGTCGCCGGCGCCGCGGCAGATCCTCGGCGTCGGCCTCAACTACGCCTCCCATGCCGAGGAGTCCGGCCTCGGGCTGCCCGAGCAGCCGCTGATCTTCACCAAGCTGCAGGCCTCGCTCGCCGGACCCTACGACGACATCCCGATCTCGACCGCGGCGGTGGACTGGGAGGTCGAGCTCGTGGTGGTGATCGGGCGCCGGGCACGGCGCGTGCGCGCGGCCGACGCCTGGGAGCACGTGGCGGGATACACCGTCGGGCAGGACTTCTCCGAGCGCGAGATCCAGTTCCGGCCCGCGAACGTGCCCCAGTTCAGCCTCGGCAAGTCGCTGCCGCGCTTCGGGCCGATCGGGCCGGCGCTCGTGACCCTCGACGAGCTGGACGACCGGACCGACCTCGAGCTGACGTGCTCGGTCAACGGCGAGGAGATGCAGCGCGGCCGGACGAGCGACTTCATCTTCGGAGTGCCCGCGCTGATCGAGTACCTGTCCGCGGCCACCGTGCTGTACCCGGGCGACCTGATCTTCACCGGCACCCCGGCGGGCATCGGCGCGTCGCGCACGCCGCCCCGCTTCCTGGCGCCCGGGGACGTGGTGGAGAGCGCGATCGAGCGGCTCGGGAGCATGCGGCACGCGATCGTCCGCGACGAGGAGGCGGCACATGCCTGACGGCGTCCCCAACCCGGCCCTGCATCACATCAACCTCAAGACCACGCGCCTCGGCGAGATGGTCGCATCGTCGAGGATCCGGACAAGCTCTCCCACACCGGCATCCACCACTCGGCGTTCGAGTTCGAG
>JAICUS010000048.1 GCA_025935735.1 Solirubrobacteraceae bacterium
ACGACGAAGCTGGGCAGCCGCAGCGAGTGGACCTGGCTGCCCGCGATCGCTGCCCCGCGCGCCTCGGGGTGCCCGGCCACCTGCTCGACGGGCAGGTCGACCTGCGCCTCCCGCACCTCCTGCAGGCGCTCCGCGAGCTCGCGCGCGGTCCCGCTCGGCGCGTCGGGCTTGGTCGCGGACGCGTAGTCGACGATCTCCCAGCGCGGGATGTGGCGCGCGGCCAGCTCGGCGCCGGCGAGCATCATCGCCGCGGTCAGGCTGAAGTTGCCGGCGGCCACCGCGCCGACGCCGGCCTCGCGGGCGGCGGCGTCGATTCGCGCGAAGTCGTCCGCGGTCAACCCGCTGGAGCCGATGACCACGGCCACGCCGCGGGCCATGGCCGCGAGCGCGATCTCCTTCGCGCCGTCGTGCGAGGTGAACTCGACCAGCACGTCGACGCCGTCGAGCGCGTCGGCGACGTCGGCGTGCACCGGGATGCCGAGCGGCTCGCCGCCCAGCGCGGCGCCGAGGTCCTGCCCGGCCGCCCGGCGGGCGATCGCGCTCTTGACGGTGATGCCGGGCGCGTCCAGCGCCGCCCGCGCGATCGCGCTGCCCGTCCAGCCGGTGGCCCCGGCGACGGCGAGGCTGATGTCTGTGGTCACCCGCCGGATCTTCTCAACCCGGCGCGGCGGCTCAGCGCCCGAATCCGCTCTTGGCCCGGCCCTTCGCCTTGCGGCCCGCGCCGCGGCCGCGCGCAGCCTTGCCCTTGGCTCCGGCCTTGTGGTCTCCGGTCAGCTTCGCCCACGCCTCCAGCAGCTTCCCGCCGATGGTGTCGGCGCTGCCGGCGGCACGGTCCTGTCGTGACGATCTCATGGGGCCTCCTCGTCGTCGGTTGCCCCAAGGTCTTTGCCGGGCCGGCGCCGCGCCAAACGGCGTCAGCACGCGTTGACCGGCGCCGTTTGCCCGGCTCGCCGCCTGGGGAGCCCCGGCTCACAGTCCGTTCACGAGCGAGTAGGGGGAAACGATGGTTGGAGCGATCATCCTCGGGATAGTCGCGGGGTACCTCGGCCGGCTGCTGATGCCGGGCCGCGACAAGATGGGGTTCATCGCCACGATGCTCCTCGGGCTCGCCGGCTCCATCGTCGGCTTCCTGGTCTTCACCGAGCTGCTGGACATCGGCGACGACAAGATGTTCGACCTCGGCGGGCTGATCGGCGCGATCCTCGGCGTGATGCTCCTGCTGCTGCTCTACCGGCTGGCGCTCAAGAACAAGGCGCACCCGCTGGCCCGCTGATCACGCGCTCGGGTACTCGTCCTTGCGCCACGCCCGCGGGTCGTCCTCGCCCGGCACCGGCGTGCGCTCGAGCAGGAAGGCGTGGTAGGGCGCGACGAACGGGTCCGGGGCCGAGACCGTGTAGGTGTGGTAGACGGTCCCGTTCTCCCGCGCGAACGCGATGAAGCTCGGGTTCTCGCGCAGGCCGTCGCGCAGCGGCGCGCCGATCTGCTCGCCCCACTGCGCGAGCCAGTCCGGCGGGTTGTCGACCATCTCGACGAGCTCGGGGATCTGCCGGGCCTGCTCGGGCTTGAGCGCGAGGCCGAAGTCGAACGCGAAGTCGCCGCGATAGGTGGAGACGTAGGGGAACGTCCAGCCCATCCGCTGCGCGTAGGCGGTCAGCCGGTCGATCGGCGCCCGTGAGAAGCAGACGAGCGTGACGTCGCGGTGGTTGAGGTGCACGCGGGTGCCCTCGAGCTCGTCGCCGAGGTTCGTGCAGCCGGGGCAGGCGCCGAGCTCGTAGTCGGGCCCGAACATGATGTTGTAGGCCAGCAGCTGCGAGCGGCCGTCGAAGAGCTCGGCGAGCGTCTTAGGGCCGTCCGCGGTGTCGAGCTCGTACTCCTTCTCCACCGGGACCCAGGGCAGCTCGCGCCGCTTCTGCGCGGCCCTGCGCCCCAGCTCGGCGTGCTCGGCCTCCAGCCGCGCGAGCTCGTCGCGGGCGGCCTGCCACTGCTCGCGGGTTCCCACGGTGTGCTCGGTCATGGGGTCCTCCTTCGGTTGCGGGTCCGTCCCTTGAGACGTGCCTTCGGCGGCAAACTCATCGCGGATATGGTCCGATCATGCCGGAGCTGACCTGGGACGGCCTGACGACGTGGTACGAGGTGGTGGGCGAGCCGGGCGGGCGGCTGCCCGTCGTCGTCTGCCACGGCGGGCCGGGCGCGACGCACGACTACCTGCGCCCGCTGGCGGCGCTCGCGCACGACGGGCGCCAGGTCGCGCTCTATGACCAGGTGGGCAACGGCCGCTCGCAGCGCCTGCCCGACGCGCCCGCCGCGTTCTGGACCGTCGAGCTGTTCCGCGCCGAGCTCAACCAGCTGGTGCGCCACCTCGGCTGGGACGGCGGCTACCACGTGCTCGGCCAGTCCTGGGGCGGGATGCTGGCCATGGAGCACGCGCTGGAGCGCCCGGCCGGCCTGCGGTCGATCGTGGTGGCCGACTCGCCCGCCTCGATGCGGCTGTGGGTCGAGGAGGCCAACCGGCTGCGGGAGGACCTGCCGGCCGAGGTGCAGCAGGCGCTGACGCTCCACGAGGCCGAGGGCACCACCGACAGCCCGGCCTACCAGCAGGCGATCATGGCGTTCTACCGCCGCCACCTGTGCCGGCTGGACCCGTGGCCCGACGACCTGCTGCGGACGTTCGCGGCGCTGGAGGAGGACCCGACGGTCTACGGCACGATGAACGGCCCGAGCGAGTTCCACGTCATCGGCAGCCTGCGCGACTGGGACATCACGGCGCGGCTGGGCGAGATCGACGTGCCGGTGCTGCTGCTCAGCGGCCGCCACGACGAGGCCACGCCGCGGATCGTGGGGGAGATCCACGAGCGGCTCCCGCGGTCGGAGTGGGTGCTGCTCGAGGAGTCCAGCCACTCGCCGCACGTCGAGGAGCCGGAGCGCTTCCTCGCCGCGGTCGAGGCCTTCCTGGAGCGCGTCGAGCCGCCCCGGTGAGCGGGTCCGGGCTGGGCCGCTACCGGGCCCTGGTGGCCATCCCCGGCGTGCGGGCGCCGCTGCTGCTCTCCACCGCCGGGTCGATGCCGATCGGCATGTTCGGCCTGGGCATCCTGCTGCTCGTGCAGGAGACGACGGGCTCGTTCGCCCAGGCCGGCCGGGTGGCGGGCGCGTTCAGCCTGGCGAACGCGCTCGGCGCCATGGCCCAGGGGCGGCTGATGGACCGCTTCGGCCAGACCCGCGTGCTGCGCGTGGCGGCGGGCGCCCACCTGCCGGCGCTGGCGGCCTTGGTGGCGGCCGCGCACGCGGGGGCGTCGGCCTGGGCGCTCGCGGCGATCGCGCTGTGCGGCGGGGCGTCGCTGCCGCAGCTGCCGGCGGCGATGCGGTCGCTGTGGAACGCGCTGGTCGGCGACCCGCGCCAGCGGGCGACCGCGTACGCGCTGGTCGCGGTGGTCTTCGAGGCGGCGGTGGTGACCGCGCCCGCGCTCGTGGCCGGGATCGTGGCGCTGGCCTCGCCGGGCGTCGCGGTGGTCGGCGCGGCCGCGCTGGGCGTCGCGTCGGCCACCGGCTTCACCGCCACCGCGGCGTCGCGGCGCTGGCGCGGCACGCGCCACGACGCCGGCTGGCTCGGCCCGCTGGCCGCGCCCGGGATGCGGACCGTGTTCGGCGTCCTCGCCGTGTTCGGGACCGCGGTGGGCATCGTGCAGGTCGCGGTGCCGGCGTTCGCTGCGGCGCGCGGCTCGGCGGCGGCCGGCGGCGTGCTGCTCGCGGCGCTGTCGGCCGGCAGCCTGGCGGGCGGGCTGGCCTACGGCGCGCGGGTCTGGCCGGGGACGCCGACGGCCCGGCTGGCCGCGCTGATGCTGGCGCTCGGCGCGGCGTTCGCACTGCTCTCGCTCGCCGGTACGGCGGTCGTCCTGGCCGCGCTGCTGCTGGCCACCGGCGTGCTGTTCGCGCCGACCACCGTCGTCGGCTCGACGCTGCTCGACACGGTCGCGCCCGCCGGCACGGTCACCGAGGCGTTCGCGGCGATGGTCATGGGCATCGTGGCCGGGACCGCCGTGGGCAACGCGCTCGGCGGGTCGCTGGTGGAGTCCTCCTACGACGCCGCGGTGCTGGCCGCGGGCGCGATCGCCGCCGCCGGCGCGGCGCTCGCGCTGGCCCGGCGGCGTACCCTCGCCGCCTGATGCGCGACTACCGCCCGCAATCCGAGAAGAGCCGCTTCGACCGCGTCCTGCAGGCGTTCGCGCAGACCCGCGCCGGCGGCTGGCTGTTCGTGAACGTGCTGCCGGCGATCGACCGCCCGCTGCTGAAGCTGAGCGGCGGGCGGCTGTCGACCGGCATGGGACAGACCTACGTGCTGCTCCACGCCCGCGGCGCCAAGAGCGGGGTCGAGCGCACGACCCCGCTGCTCGGCACCAAGTCCGGCGACGCGATCCTGCTGGTCGCGTCCAAGGCGGGCGCACCCCGGCACCCGGCGTGGTTTCACAACGTGCGGGCGAACCCCGACGTCGAGGTGACCGTCCGCGGCGAGCGCCGCCCGGTGCGCGCGCGCGTCGCCGAGGGCGAGGAGCGCGCGCGCCTGTGGGCGGTCGCCTGCGACCACTACTCGGGCTACGCGGCCTATCAGGAGCGCACCGGCGGCCGCGTGATCCCGGTCGTCGTGCTCGAGCCCCGCTGAGCCCGGAAGCGGCGCAGGCGCAGCGCGTTGACCACCACCGAGACGCTGGAGAACGCCATCGCCGCGCCGGCGATCACCGGGTTGAGGAGGCCGACGGCGGCCAGCGGGATGGCGGCGACGTTGTAGCCGAACGCCCACGCCAGGTTCTGCTTGATCGTGCGCAGCGTCGCGCGCGAGAGGCGCAGGGCGTCGGCTGCGGCGCGCAGGTCGCCGCTGACCAGCGTGAGGTCGGAGGCCTCGATGGCCACGTCGGTGCCCGTGCCGATGCTCAGGCCGAGGTCGGCCCGGGCGAGCGCGGGCGCGTCGTTGACGCCGTCGCCGACCATGGCCACGACGTGACCCTCGGCCTGCAGGCGGCGGATGACGTCGGCCTTGCCGGACGGGAGCACTTCGGCGATGACCTCGTCGATGCCCACCTCGGCGGCGACCGCGCGGGCGGTCGTCTCGTTGTCGCCGGTGAGCAGGACGGGGCGCAGGCCGAGCGCCTTCAGCGACGCCACCGCCTCGGCGGACGTGTCCTTGACCGTGTCGGCCACGACGAGCACTGCGGTGACCCGCCCGTCCCAGCCGGCGGCGACGGCTGTGCGGCCGCGGGCCTCGGCGGCGCGGCGCGCGGCCTCCAGCTCCGGCGGCAGCGGGCCGGGCAGCAGCGCCGGGCGGCCGGCGATGACCACGTGCCCCTCGACGACGCCCTCGACCCCGAGGCCCTCGTGGTTGAGGAAGGCGTCGACCGGCGGAAGCGGTCCCGCGGCGGCGCCGGCGATCGCGCGGGCGATCGGGTGCTCGGACGCGTGCTCCAGCGCGCCGGCCAGCCGCAGCGCGTCGTCGCGCTCGACGCCGTCGGCGACGACGAGATCGACCAGGCTCATCCGGCCGGTGGTCACGGTGCCGGTCTTGTCCAGCACGACGGTGTCGACGCGCCGGGTGGACTCCAGCACCTCCGGGCCCTTGATCAGCAGCCCGAGCTGCGCGCCGCGGCCGGTGCCGACCATCAGCGCGGTCGGCGTGGCCAGCCCGAGCGCGCACGGGCAGGCGATGATCAGCACGGCCACGGCCGCGGTGAACGCGAACGCCGCCGACTCGCCGTTGCCCAGCCAGAACCCCAGCGTCGCCAGGGCGAGCGCGATCACGATCGGGACGAACACGCCGGCCACCCGGTCGGCCAGCCGCTGGACCGGCGCCTTGCCGGTCTGGGCGTCCTCGACCAGCCGCGCGATCTGCGCCAGCGCCGTCTCGGCGCCGATCTTGGTCGCCCGCACGACGAGGCGCCCGCCGGCGTTCACCGTCGCGCCCGCCACCTCCGAGCCCGGCCCGACCTCGACTGGGACCGACTCGCCGGTGAGCATGCTCATGTCGATCGCGCCGGCGCCCTGCTCGACGACGCCGTCGGTGGCGACCTTCTCGCCCGGCCGCACGACGAAGCGGTCGCCGGCCGCCAGCTGCTCGACGGGCACGCGGTGCTCGGCGCCGCCGGCGTCCAGGACGGCGACGTCCTTGGCGCCGAGCTCGAGCAGCGCCCGCAGGGCGGCGCCGGCGCGGCGCTTGGCCCGGGCCTCGAAGCAGCGTCCGGCGAGGATGAACGTGGTGACCACCGCCGCGGTCTCCAGGTAGATCTCGCTTGCGCCGCCGCCGGTCTGCGGGATCAGCTCGAACGCCATCCGCATGCCGTTCGCGCCGGCGTCGCCGAGGAACAGCGCGTACAGCGACCACAGCCACGCCGACAGCACGCCGAGCGAGACGAGCGTGTCCATCGTCGCCGTGCCGTGCTTGAGGTTCGCCCACGCCGCCTTGTGGAACGGCCACGCGCCCCAGAGGACGACCGGCGTGGCGAGGTTCAGCGACAGCCACTGCCAGTTGTCGAACTGCAGGGCGCCGGCCATGGCGATGACCAGCACCGGCGCCGACAGCAGCGCCGACAGGACGAGCCGGCGGCGCAGCGGCGCGGCCGGATCGTCGTCGCCTTCGGGCTCGGGGTCTGCCGTCGGCAGGGCGGCCGTGTATCCGGCCTCCTGCACCGCGGCGACGAGCCGCTCGGGGGCGAGCGCGGCGGGGTCGTACTGCACGCTCGCCTTCTCGGTGGCGTAGTTGACCGTCGCGCTGACGCCGTCGAGCTGGTTCAGCCGCCGCTCGACGCGGGTCGCGCACGACGCGCAGGTCATCCCGGTGATGGGCAGGTCCACGTGCGCGGTCATCGCGCGACCTGGAGGGTGAACTCGGCGGTGTGCACGCGCCCGGCGACCCGGAACTGCAGGAACAGCCGGTAGGTGCCCGCGGTGGGGAACGTGGCCATGAACTTCAGGCGCTGCTCGTCCGGGTGGACGTGCAGGTAGGCGAGGTCGCCCTCGCGCAGCGCCACGAGGTGGCCCTTCGCGCCCAGGTAGTCCTGCACGGCGACCGGCCGGCCGCCGCGGGTGACCGTGAACGCGAGGCTGGACTCGGCGGCGGCCTTCGCCGGGCGCTCGGTCAGCGTGACCCGCATGCCGTCGACCTCCGCGGTCGTGGCCGGGGGCGCGAGCGGCCGCGAGCGCACGGCGCCGTCGAGCTGCAGGTCGGCGGCGAGCGTATGCGCCTTGCCATTGACGGCGAAGTCGGCGAAGACGCGGTAGGCGCCGGAGTCGGGCAGAGTGACCGGCGTCGTCCAGGTGCCGTCGGCGGACTGCGTGGGGTGCAGGTGCTGGAAGCCGGTCAGGTCGCGGCGCACGACGATCAGGTGCATCCGCTTGGTGTGCTCGACGTCGAAGCCGCGCACGGTCCGGCCGTCGCGGCCGGCGATGCGGAAGGCGAGGGCGAACCGGCTGCCGGGCCGCGCCGTCGTGCGGTCGAGCTGGAGCGTGAGCCCGCCCTCGCTGACGGCGAGGCCGCGGACCGGGGCGGCGTCCTCGCCGCCGGCGGCCATGCCGGCCATGCGGTCCGCGTCGGCCGGCCGGGGGTCGTCGTGCACGGGCCCGACCGCACCGCCGGCCACCGCGGCGGCGCCGAAGACGATCGCCGACACGGTCGCGAACCCGGCGAGCTTGGCGAGGGCGCTCATGACGCCACCGCCACGTGGCAGCGGCCGCTGTACTCGTCGCGGCGCAGCAGCATCGCGGCGAGCATGCTCGGCAGCATCACGGCGTGCTCGAGGGTCATCAGCGACATCGGGTTCGTGACCAGCCCGGCCCACAGCAGCCCGATGACCGCGAACGTCGGCAGGAGCATCGACGCCGCCATCTCCGCGTTCGGCCGCCGGCCGTGGCCGCGGTAAGCCATCCAGCCCACCATCGGGCCGGTCATGATCCCGGCCATCAGCAGCAGCATCAGCGCCGGCGCGTGGTTGTGCAGGTCCGACCAGCTGGACCCGAACGCGCCCAGCGCCCACTCGGTGGGCAGGCCGAGCACGGCCATGCCCAGGAACATCGCCGCCACCATCTCGGCGTAGTGGCGGACGAAGTGCTTGGTCGGTCTGACAGTCATCGCGGCCTCCAGGAGTGTCGCATACCTACGGGGGGTATCGGCGTGGAGGCCGGGAATATACACCCAGGGGGTATCCGCGCCAGGTCGATCCGCGCACTCGCCGGTTAGCGCGAGCGCGGAGGTGCGGCTGACCCCAGGGGGGTGAGAGGGCGGGTCAGCCCGCGCTGCCGCCGACGGTCGTCGTCACCGACACCGAGGTGACGGGCGACGGCGTGGAGCCGGCGGGCGCCGCAGCGGCCGCGGCCGCGTAGGCCTCGACGGCCTGCGCGTAGGTGAGGTTGTAGAAGACGTAGCCGCCGATGCTGATGACCGACGTCACGGCCGGAGCGGCCGGGGCGGGGGCGGGGGCGGCCGGGGCGACGGCCGCGGCGTGCCTGGTGACCACGCGCTTGACCGTCGTCTTCTTGCCGTGGTGGCGGCGATGGTGCTTGGACGCGGCCTGGGCGGGGCCGGCGGCGACCGGGACGAGGGCGACGGAGAGGGCGAGCGCGGCGAGGCCGGCGCGGTGCAGCGAGAGGGTCACGCTCTCTTTATCGGCAGCCGCCCGGTGTTCCCGAGCCCTACGCTCGCGCGTGATGCCGACCGGATGGACCGTCGACCTGCAGGCGCCGGGATGCCACATCGGGCTCGAGCACCTGAGCGACAACGCGGACGAGTGGTTCGGCGAGGGCCCGGGCGGGAGCGCGATCGGCCCACTGGCGACGGTCATCGCCGCCGCCGCCGGCCCGCGAGCCGATGAGGAATGGCCGGCGATCGCCGTGGCCACGCTGCGGCGCGAATGGCGAGCCGGCGAGTCGCGCGTGGGCTTGGTCGTGCGCCGCGGGACGGGCGCGATGTTCCACGCCACCCGCACTGCCAACCGCCAGAGCATCGCCCGCGACGGCCTGGACTGGCGGCGCATGCAGACGCTGGGCATCGCCGGCAGCCACGTGCCCGAGAGCGCCGGCACCTTCCTCTGCGCCTCTCTGGAGGAGGCGCACTGGTTCGCGGCGATGGTCCACGGCGAGCCCGCGGACATCTGGCGCGTGTGCGTCGACGACCTCTGGCTCATCAGCGACCCGGGCGGCAGCGGCGGGCTGGACGACGGCTGGGTGATCGCCACCGAGCCGATCCCCCCGGCCTCCCTGGAGCTGGTCGAGCGCGACCTGGTGCGGACCGCTCGCGACTGACGCCACCGCGTACGGTTGCGGGCGTGGAGATCCGCTTCCTGCGCTTCGAGGGCCGCAGCGTCGCCTATGAGGTGAGCGGCGAGGGGCCGCCGCTGGTCGCGCCCGCGTGGTGGGTGAGCCATCTGGAGCTCGAACGCCGGCAGGAGCGGGTGGCCCGCTTCTGGGCCGGCCTGACCCGCGGGTTCACGTTCGTGCGCTACGACCAGCTCGGCGTCGGCATGTCCGACCGGGACCTGCGGGACGCGGACCTCACGCTCGACCACGGCGTCGCGCTGCTGAAGGCGGTGATCGACCAGCTCGGCTTCGAGCGGGTGACGGTGCTGGGCGCGTCCGGGGGCGGCGCGGCCGCGCTCGCGCTCGCCGCGCGCCACCCCGAGCTGGTCGAGCGGCTGCTGCTGTACGGCACTTACGCGGACGGGAGCGAGATCGCGACGCCGGAGGTGCGCGACGCGATCCTCGCCGCCGTGCGCGCGCACTGGGGCCTCGGCTCGCGCGTGCTGGCCGACGTCTTTCTCGGCGACGCCGGCAGCGCCGAGCGCGAGCGGTTCGCGCGCTTCCAGCGCGAGGCCGCGACGGCGGACGCCGCGGCGGCGCTGCTGGAGCTCATCTACCGGGTCGACGTGCGGGCGGAGCTCGAGCACGTGCGCGCGCCGGCGCTGGTCGTGCACCGGCGGGGCGACCGCGCCATCCCGTACCGGCTGGGGCGCGAGCTGGCGGCCGCGCTGCCCGAGGCGACGTTCGTCCCGCTGTCGGGCAGCGCCCACTTCCCGTGGTTCGACGACGCGGACTCGGTGATCCGCGCGCTGCGAACCGAGGCGCGCGAGCCCCCACCGGAACCGCCGGCGACACTGTTCTCCGGGCGCGAGCGCGAGGTGCTCGCACTGGTCGCACAGGGGCTGTCGGACAAGGAGATCGCCGAGCAGCTGGTGCTCAGCCGGCACACGGTGCACCGCCACGTGGCGAATATCCGGGCCAAGCTCGGGCGCGGGACGCGGACGGCGGCGGTCGCCGAGGCGGCGCGGCTCGGGCTGCTCTGACCGGAACCGGCCATTCGGCAAAGATGGCCGCTCCGGGCGATGCGCGCGCGGCGGTCGCGGCCGTAGCGTCCCGGACCATGTCGCGCCTCTGGCCCGCGGTGTTCGCCGCCGTCTATGACCCGTTGCTCTCGCTCGGCGAGCTGACCGGCCTGCGCCGCCACCGCGCCCGCGTGCTCGCCCACGCGCGCGGGCGCGTGGTCGAGCTCGGCGCCGGCACCGGCCTGAACCTGCGCCACTACCCGGACGGGATCGAGGAGCTGATCCTCGTCGAGCCGGACGCCGCGATGCGCCGGCGGCTCGCCCGGCGGCTGCGGCGGACCGGCCGCTCGGCGGGGATCGTCGACGCCGGCGCCGAGCGCCTGCCGCTCCCCGACGGCTCGGTCGACACGGTCGTGGCCACGCTCGTGCTGTGCACGGTCGACGACCCGCGGCAGGCGCTCGCGGAGATCGCCCGCGTCCTGCGCCCGGACGGGGAGCTGCTGTTCGTCGAGCACGTCCGGTCCGGCTCCTCGTGGCTGGCGCGCTTGCAGGACGGGCTCGCCGGCCCGTGGCGGCGCTTCGCCTGCGGCTGCCGCTGCAACCGCCCGACCGTGGACCTGATGCGCGCCTGCGGCTTCGAGCCGGACCCCGTGCCGGCGGCCTGGCACGCCATGCCGCCGATCGTCCGGCCGCTGGCGGTCGGCCGCGCGCGCGTACCGGCGCGCGCGGCCGTCCCCGCCGGTCAGGCCTTCAGCGCGGCCAGCACCTCATCGGGCCCGACCCGCCGGCGGTAGTCGCCCGAGACGGCGACGGGCTGCGCACCCGCGGCGCGGATGTCGGCCAGCGCTGGGGCACGAGGCCGCGGACGAGCTCGGGGCGGCGGGCGGCGAGCGAGAGCGCGGTCAGCCCGCCCGGCGACTGACCCACGACGACCGCCGGCCGGAGCCCGAGGCGCTCCACCGTCAGTCGAACTCGGGCAGCCGGGCGTTCCACTCGATGACCACCTCGACCGGAGCGTCGCGCAGCGCCTGCTTGTCGACGCCGGAGAACGCCATCCCGAGGTCGCCGCTCATCGAGTGCTCCTCGGTGACCTCGGTTCCCCAGGCGACCAGGCCGGCGTACGGGACGCGTTCGCCGTCGCGGAGCTCGCCCGTGCCGAGCCAGCGCTCGACGTGGCCGTCGCCGAACCGCAGGTCGACGAACGAGATGGCGTACGCCGGCGCGGCCGCGGCGGCTTCGTCCCCGGCGCCGGCGACGCGGATCACGGCGCCTCGCCGGAGGATCACGGGCATCGGGGGCTTCATGCAGGCAAAGTACGCGCATGAGCGCGAGTAAAGCCGTCGTCATCGCCCCCGGGGAGGGGCATCGGGTGGGCAACGTGGAGTTCCTGGCGCGGACCGTCGACACGCCGCGGTTCACGTTCGGGATCATCGAGATCGTGGCCGGGCGGGAGCTCGAGGCGCACGTCCACCAAGACGAGGACGACGCGTTCTACATCCTCGAGGGGGAGATGACGTTCGTGGTGGAGGGCGAGGACGTCGCGGCGCCTCCGGGGACGTTCGTGCTCGTGCCGCCCGGCGTCGGGCACGGGTTCCGCAACGACGGCGAGATCCCGGTGCGGATGCTCAACCTCCACGCGCCGGCCGGGTTCGACCGGCGCATCGGCCTGAAGGACTGAGGGGTCCCCGCGAACCCGGGGACCCCTCGGCGGGTGGGCGGGTCCTTATGGCTGGGTCGTGGACAGCGTGAACGTCAGCGTCTTGGCGTAGGTCCCGGTGCGCAGGGCGTCGTTCGCACCGACGTCCTGGGTGAACGTGACCGCGGCCGGGTCGTTGGAGACCGGCCCGGCGTAGGTCAGCAGGGTCAGCGGCGTGCCGGACACCGTCCCGCCGGCGGCGGCAACCCCGCCGGGGCTGGTCGCGCTCGCCTTCAACGCCGAGGGCAGCACGAACGTCCCGTTGACCAGGTGGCCCGGGTTCGCCGTGTCGGGGTCGGACACGCTCAACGCGCCGTCGCCCGCGGTCGACACGACGGTGGCGGTGGTCGACGCGGTGTAGGTGTGCGCCAGCCCCGGCGTGAACGCGCCGAAGGACGCGGGCGCGCCGAGCAGCAGCGAGAGCGTCGCGGGCACGGTGCCGCCGACGTCACCGCCGACGTGGACCTGCTCCGGGCAGGCCGCGTCGTAGAACCCGCCGCCGGAGAGGCCGGGGCCGGTGAGCTGCGGCCGGTTGGCGCCGCCCCCGGGCGGATAGGCGGTGTCCCACCACTGGGTGAAGAACTCGTCGAGCCGGTCCGAGCACGCCTGGGACCGGTTGGGCATGTACTTGTGGAAGACGGCCTCGAGCTGCTGCTCCTTGACCGCCCCGCCACCGTACGTGCGCTGGATCTCCTGCAGCGCGGCGTTGTAGCTCGCCTTGCCCAGGATCGCCCGCAGCGCCACGTACGAGATGCCCGGCCGCGTGTAGGTGTTCGAGTTGCCGAACAGGTTCGCCGACGTCGGGTTCGACGGCGCGACCGTCCAGTAGGTGCTCAGCCCGCGGGTGGTGTTGTACTGGTTGTTGAACGAGTTGACGATGCTCGCCTCGAAGGCGGTGTCGCCCAGCGGCGTGCCCTGTCCGCCGGCCGCGTCAGCCGCGTTCTTGGCCGCGTAGTAGTACTCGGCCGTGGTCGCCTGGCCCTCCTTGAAGAACGTCAGCCGGTGGTCGTAGTAGGAGACGTTGTCGCCCCACCACTGGTGCATGTTCTCGTGGCTGAACGTCCTCAGGTTGGTCCCGTCCGAGCCGCCGATCATGCCGTTGACGAACACGATCTTCGTCTGCATCTCCTCCTCGAAGCTCGCGTTCGGCTGCATGACGAGGATGCCGTCGGAGCTGAAGGGGAACGGCCCGTTGAACTGCTCCTGGAAGTGGGTGATGTTCTCCTGCTGGTCCATCGCGGTCTTGTTGATGGCCTTCTGGGAGTCCGGCGTGATGCCGGAGTCCTGGGCCTCGTAGTAGAGGACGCCGTTCGCGCCCGGCCGCTCGCTCCAGTCGAACGTGCCGATCGAGTCCTCCACGAGATAGGCCGCGACCGGCTCCGGCGAGCGCCAGTGCCAGCTCGTCGAGCCGTCCGGGAAGTTCGCGTCCGGCGCGTTGTCGGCCGTCGACACCAGGCGGCCGTTGCCGATCGCCACCCGGCCCTTGGTCACGGTGTCGTAGAAGTCGTAGGTCGGCTTGACCCGCGTGTGGTCGTTCAGGGGCATCCAGGCCATCGTGCCCATCGGCTCAGAGGTGACCATCGCGCCCTCGTGGCCCGCGGTGGCGTTGCGGAACCAGCCCTCCGAGCGGCCGTCGCCCTGGGCGCGGATGCCCGGCCGGCCGGTGTAGTCGACGGTGACGGTGAAGTCCGTGCCGCTCGGGATCGGCGCCGCCGGCGTGATCACGAGCTTGGTCGTTGGGCACGGGAGGTTGACCGCCGAGCCGGCCGGCACGTCCCGGGCGAACGGCGCGCACGCCGGCGGGTTCGGGTTGTCGGCGCTGATCGGGATCGTCAGGCCGGTGCGGTGGGCGAGCGGGTCCGGGTCGTCCTGCCCGTTCGGATCGCCCGGGTAGGTCGGCTGGACGAACGTGAACGTCGCCGGCTGACCGTTGATGGCCACCGACTGGACGGTCATGTCCGTGCCGGGCGCGCCGCCGATCGTCAGCCCGTTGTGCGTGTCGAAGTCCAGGCTGAAGTCGGTCAGGCACTGCGTCGAGCGCTGCTGGAGGTCGACGTGCGTGCCCGGCAGCAGAAGGTTGGCGAGCGCGTCATAGACGAGGTGGACGTCGGTGTGGACGCTGGCGTAGCCGCCGTTGCCGGCCTCGGGGTAGACCCGCTCGCCGGGCTCCACCAACGTGTGCGCGCCCGAGCTGCACGTCTCCGCCTGCGCGGCGCGCGCGCCCGCCGGCCGGGCGCGGGGCAGCCGGACCTTCGACCCCCGGATCGGCGTGCCGCCCTTGATGCGCAGCTCGCCCGGCGTGGTGGCGCAGCCGAACGCGCCGGCGCCGTTCGGCGTGCAGGCGGACAGGTAGTAGTTGCCGCGCGGCAGGTTGCCCGGAATCCGGACCGTGACGCGATAGGCCGCGCTGCGCCCGGCGGCCACGCGCACCGACGTGCGGCCGACCACCCGCGCCCGGGTGCCGTAGCGCTGCGTGCGGACCGTGATCCGCGCTCGCGCGGCATGGGCTGTCCGATTCAGGACCCGGCCGTGCAGCGTCCCGGCCCGGTCGCCGGCCTTCAGCGAGCTCAGCGAGCCGACGGTCACGCCGTCGGCAAACGCGGGCCCGGCGGTGAGCCCCGTCAACCCGATCGTCAGCAACGCGGCGCCTGTGGCGCGCGCCTTCCGCATCTGCATGGGAACCCCCTCCACCTGGCGTGAACTGCCGTCACGGTGGCAGCCGACGCGGTGAGCCGTCAATGAGCCGGGCGTGGAGATTCCTGGACGCGCGCAACATTCCCGCCTGCCGCGCGTAGAGAATCTCGCTCGATGTGGTTCGCCCGCTCACTCCTCGGTGCGCTGCTCGCCGCGGCGCTGCTTCCCGCCGCCGCGCCGGCGCAGCCGTTCTGCTTCGGCGCCGCCGCGCGCGATCCCCAGTGGGCGTGCGCGAACCCGGCGCTGCGGCTGACGGTGGATCCGAGCCCGCGCGCCGCGCCGTTGCAGCCCGGCTCGCCCTGCCGGCTCGTGCGCGCGGTGGATCTCGTCGAGCCGTGCGCCTTCGGCAGCTACGCGGCATCCGCGCACGGCGCGATCGCGCTGATCGGCGACAGCCACGCCGCCCACTGGCGCCCGGCGCTGGACGTGCTGGCGCACCGCAAGGGGCTGCGGGCCTACGCGATCACCCGCGACAGCTGCCCGTTCTCCACCGCCGGGCGGGTGCTGGACGAGCCCTACGCCTCCGAGTGCCAGCGCTGGAAGCTCGAGCTGCCGGCCTGGCTGGCCGATCACCCCTGGGTGCACACCGTGTTCGTCGCCCAGCTGACCCGGGATGTCGAGGCGCAGCCGTTCGCCGCGCAGGTGGCGAGCTACACGGATGCCTGGGACCGGCTGCCGCCGTCGGTGCGGCGGATCGTGGTGATCCGCGACAGCCCGGAGGCCCGCTACGACACGCTGGCCTGCGTCAGCCGGGCGCTCGGGCGCCGCCGTCCGCCCGGGCCCGCGTGCGCGATCCCGCGCCGGGCCGCGCTGCTTCCCGACCCGGCCGCGACCGCGGCGCGCGCGGCCGGCGGGCGCGTGCGGGTCGTCGACCTGAGCCGGTTCTTCTGCGGCGCGCGGCGCTGCTTCCCGGTGATCGGCGGCGTGCTCGTCTACAAGGACCAGAACCACCTGACGCCGCTGTTCGCGCGGACGCTCGGGCCCTACCTGCTGCACGCCGTCAAGGGAATGCTCGGGTGAGGCTCGCGCTCGCGGCGGCCCTCGCGGCCGCGGCGCTGTGGCCGGGCGCGGCCGCGGCGAACAGCCGCTGCGACGGCGCGGCGGCGCGCGCGCCCGGGCACAGCTGCGGCGCCGCGCGGCTCGGGGCGGCCGTCGACACCACGCCGAGCGCCGCCGCGCGGCAGCGGGGCTCGCGTTGCGTGCACACGCGCGGGGACGGCCTCGCGCAGCCGTGCGCGTTCGGCGCGCCGGCCGCGAAGGCGAGGCGGACGATCGCCCTGATCGGCGACAGCCACGCCGCGCACTGGCGCACGGCGCTGGCCACCGTGGCCGTCCGCGAGCGCTGGCGCGTGTTCGCGTTGACCCGCAACAGCTGCCCGTTCTCGGAGCGCGGGCGCGGGCTGCCCAAGCGGGACGCCACGCGCTGCGAGCGCTGGAAGCGCGACGTGGCGCACTGGCTGCGCGCGCACCCGCGGGTGACGACGGTCGTGCTCGCCCAGGAGGTGTCCGACGTGGACACGACCGGCGCGGCCGACCCGTTCGCCGCGGCGGTGCACAGCTATGCCGACGAGTGGCAGAAGCTGCCGCGCTCGGTCACCCGCGTGGTGGTGATCCGCGACACGCCGGCCACCCGGCCGGACGTGCTGAGCTGCGTGAGCCACGCGCTTTTTCCGCAGCTGACCTGCGCGCTGCCCGAGGCGGTCGCGCTGCCCCCCGACCCGGCGGCGACCGCGGCTGCCCAGTTGGGCGCGCCGCGCTTCCAGACCGTCGACCTGACCGGCTTCTTCTGCGACGGCACGTCGTGCTTCCCGGTGGTCGGCGGTGTGCTCGTCTACCTGGACTCCAACCACCTCACGCCGCGCTTCGTCACGACGCTGGCGCCCTACCTGGACGCGCAACTGCACCGCCTGTAGGTTGGCGCCGGTGAAGGTCCTGTTGATGCTGGCGGTCCTGCTGGCCGCCGTCGCCTGCGCGCTGCCCACGGCCGCGCGCGCCGCCACCTGCCACGTGCCGAAGTACCCGGGGTCGGGCTACTTCACCTCGCTGTCCGTGCACAAGACGTCATGCGCCACGGGCCGCAAGCTGGCCCTCGCCTACCGCCGCTGCCGGGTCCGCCACGGCGGCGTCAAGGGCCGTTGCCCGGGTGGTGTGATGCATTACAAGTGCAAGGAGCACCGGGTGTCGATCCCCACGGAGATCGACGGGCGCGTCACGTGCACGCGCGGCTCGCGCAAGATCGTGCACACGTATCAGCAGAACACTTAGTCCGGCTGCTCGACCGGGCACCAGTAGGTCGTCCGCCCGCCGATCGTCGCGCGGGACAGCTCGGCGCCGCAGCGCGGGCAGTGGCCGCCGCGAACGCGGTGGGCGATCAGGTCGCCGGTGTGGGCGCCGCCGCGGCGGATGGCCGAGCGCACCGCGGCCCGCAGCTCGCGCCGCAGCCGGTCCAGCTCGGCCTCCGACAGCGAGCCGGTGCGCCGCCGCGGGCTCAGCCGGGCCCGCCAGAGGATCTCGTCGGCCAGCAGGTTGCCGACGCCGGCGATCGCCTTCTGGTCGAGCAGCCGCGCCTTCAGCGGCGCGTTGCCGCGGCCGATCCGCGTGCGGAACTCCTCACGGGACACCTCGGCGGCGTCCGGGCCGACGTGGGAGAAGTCCGGCTCGATCAGCGCGCGGCCGAGCCGGCGCTTGTCGCGCAGCGCCATCCGGCCGCCGTCGGCGAACTCCAGCGCGAAGCGGTCCCAGGCCACCGGCTCCGCGTCGAGCACGATCCGGCCGGACATGCCCAGGTGCAGGCCGAGCTCCGGCCCGTCGCCGTCGGTCTCCGCCCACAGGAACTTGCCGCGCCGGTGGGCCGCGGTCAGCCGGCGGCCGACCAGCGCCGCGGCGATCTCGCCCGGGGCGTGCGGGCGGCAGACATAGGTGTCGCGATCGTCAACGTGAACAATCCTGCGATCGAGAACGTTCTCAATCGCAATTCGGGCGCGCTCGGCTTCTGGCAGTTCGGGCACCGCGCGAAGGCTACGATGCCGCCCTTCCATGCGCTCCCGTCGGTCCTGCCACGCCGTGCCCGGCTCCAGCGAGCGCTTCCTGGCCAAGGCGCCGCAGCTCGACGCCGACGAGGTGTTCCTCGACCTCGAGGACGCCGTGGCGCCGGACGAGAAAGACGGCGCGCGCGAGCGGGTGATCGAGGCGCTGCGCACGCTGGAGTTCGGCGAGACGACGGTCGTGGTGCGCGTCAACGGCACCGACACGCCGCACTACTACCG
>JAICUS010000774.1 GCA_025935735.1 Solirubrobacteraceae bacterium
CGACGTCCGCCGACTCCAGGCCCCGCTCGGCGGGGGCGAAGATCGTGGCCAGCGCCTCGGCGTGGCGGCGGCGGTAGGCGGCGGTCTCGCCGCGCTCCTCCAAGCGCTCGAGTGCGTACTCGCGCACCGTCTCGAGCATCCCGAAGCGCTCGTGGCGGCTCGTGACGAGGCTGTGGTCGACCAGCGCGGCGAGGCCGTCGAGCGCCTCCGGGCCGCACACCGCCTCGGCGGCCTCGAGCGACCACCCGCCGACGAACACCCCGAGGCGGGCCAGCAGCGCCTGCGCGTCGGGGTCGAGCAGCTCGTGGCTCCAGCCGATCGCCGCCCGCAGGGTCTGCTGGCGCGCGGGCGCGTCGCGCGGGCCGGCGCTCAGCAGGTCGAGCCGGCGCCCGAGGCGGTCGAGGATCGCGGCAGGGGAGAGGACCTTGGTCCGGGCCGCCGCGAGCTCGATGGCCAGCGGCAGGCCGTCGAGGCGCTCGCAGATGCGCTCGATGGCCTGGGTGTCGTCCGGCGTCGGGGCGAGGCGCGGGTCGAGCGCCCGCGCGCGGCGCAGGAACAGGTCGGCGGACGGCTCGGCGGCCAGCGGCGGCACCGCGAGCTCGTGCTCGCCGGCCAGCCGCAGCGCGGCGCGGCTGGTGACGACGACCTTCAGCCGCGGCGCTGCGGCCAGCAGGCGGCCGACGTCGGGCGCCGCGGGGCGCACCTGCTCGAAGTTGTCGACCACCAGCAGCAGCTCGCGGTCCGAGAGCACGGCGGCGAGCGCGGCGTGCACGTCGTGGGCCGCGCTGTCGCTGAGCCCGAGTGCCTCGGCGATCTCCAGCGGCACCCGCTCCGGGTCGCCCACCGGGGCGAGCCCGGCGAACGCCGCGCCGTCGGCGAACGCGGGCGCGGCGCGGCGGCCGAGCTCGAGGGCGAAGCGGGTCTTGCCGATCCCGCCCGGGCCGGTGAGCGTCAGCAGCCGCACGTCGGGGTCGGCCAGCAGCTCGGCGGCGGTGGCGAGGTCGTCCTCGCGCCCCAGCAGCGGCGTGGCGGGCACGGGCAGCGGGGCGAAGGCGGGGGCGTCCGGCGGGGCGGGTCGGGCGCCGGCGGCGGGCTGCGTCACGAGGTCGAGGGCCGGGTCCTGCGCGAGGATCGCCGCCTCCAGGCGCTGCAGCTCGCGCCCGGGGTCGAGCCCGAGGTCCTCCACCAGCGCGTGGCGGGCGCGCCGGTAGGCGTCCAGCGCGTCGGCCTGGCGGCCGGAGCGATACAGCGCGAGCATCAGCTGGCCGTGCAGCCGCTCGCGATAGGGGTGCTCGGCGGCCAGCGCCGTGAGCTCGTCCACGATCGCGGCGTGGCGGCCGCGGGCGAGCTCGACGTCCATCGCCTCCTCGACGGCGGCGAGCCGCAGGTCGGCGAGCCGCTCGGGCTCCACCGCGGCGGGCCCGAGCAGCGGCACGTCGCGCAGCGGGGCGCCGCGGAAGAGCGCGAGCGCCGCGCGCAGGCACTTCGCCGCCGTGTCGAGGTCGCCCGCCGCCCGGGCTTCGCGGGCCTGGCGCTGCGCCGCCTCGAAGCGCTCGAGGTCGAGCTGCTCGGGCTCGATCTCCACGGCGTAGCCCGCGGCGCGGGTGACGATCGGGTTGCCCGGCCCGAGCGCCCGCCGCAGCTGGGAGACGTGGACCTGGAGCGCCTTCGCCGCGGTCTGCGGCGGGTCCTCGCCCCACAGCACGTCGACGAGCTTGTCGGCCGGCACGGCGTCGTCGCGGTGCGAGAGCAGCAGCACGGCCAGCAGCGCCCGCTGCTTCGGCGCACCGATCGCGATCGGCCCGGCGTCGCCCTCGACGCGCAGGGGCCCGAGCACGGCGAACCGCATCACGCCGACCTCGCCACGTCGCGCGATGCTACCGGGCGCTTTCCGGTCCGTTGCCGGTCGCGCGACCTGCGTCGTTCAGGCGCGCGCGGGCGCGCCGAAGTCCACGTCGGCCGTGGCGACCGTCCCCGCGGTCCGGCCGGGCGCCGTGTGGAAGCCCCAGTACAGGTTCGTGTGCGCGATCACCTGGTCCGGCGGCGGCGCGCCATAGGCCGTGAGGTCCTCGGTCGTGTGCGCGTCGGCGACCAGCGTCGCGTCGTAGCCGCGGGCGATCGCGCCGTGCAGCGTCGAGCGGATGCACGCGTCGCTCTGCGCGCCCACGACCATCAGCCGCCCGACCCCGCGGGCGGCGAGCAGGTCCTCGAGCTCGGTGTCCTCGAAGGAGTCGCCGTACGCCTTGTGCACCACCGGCTCCGCGTCCCCGAGCTCCAGCTCGGGCACATAGCGCCACCGCTCGCTGCCCTCCGGCAGCTCCTCGCTGTGGTGCTGGACCCAGACGACCTCGACGTCCTCCGCCCGCGCCCTGTCCACCA
>JAICUS010000480.1 GCA_025935735.1 Solirubrobacteraceae bacterium
CCGCGCGCTGCAGCGTGAACGCCGCCTTGGCGGCCGGCGAGAGGTCGGCGAGGTCGACGCCGCCGTCCTGCAGCTCGCTCGTCCCGACGGCGCTGGCCTGGATCTCATCCGCGCGGACGGAGTCCTTGCGCAGCTCGCCCGGGCCGACGGCGTCGTTGCGGATCTCGTTCTGGGCGACGGCGCCGGTGCCGATCTCGGACTTACCGACCGCGCCGGGCCGGATGTCCTGCATGCGCACGCCGCTGTAGCGGATCTCGCTGGTGCCGACGGCGCCGGAGCGGATCTGCCGCGCGCCGACGCTGTTGGACGCCAGCGAGGCGGCGGCATAGCTGGTCCCACCGAGCGCGACGAACAGCGCCAGCAGCGACGTGGTGTTGGCGAAGGTGAGCCGGCCGCGGACGCGGCGCAGAAGGGTTCTCACGTTCATTCCCCCGTTTCGATTGCTGTGTTCAGTTACCGAACCGGGGACCTCTCAGCGAGTTGCGGTCAGCTCCTCCGAGCGCCGCCACAGCTCGGCGGCCAGATGGTCGTCCCGGGCGGCCGGGCTGGGCTCGGAGACCTTCTCGTCGACCACGTACGCCCCGGTGAGGCCCTTCGCCTCGTCGCTGAGCGCGAGCCAGACGAGCGACCTCGCGCCGCGGCCGGGCGAGCGCAGGAACGGGGAGATGACCACCAGGCTCGCCTTGTAGAGCAGCCCGTCGTTCTTGCCGAACCCGGTGCGCACGACGCCCGGGTGGAAGCAGTTGGCCCGGATCTGCGGCGCGCGGCGGGCGAGCTCGCGGGTGAACAGGATGTTGCAGAGCTTCGTCGTGCCGTAGGTGCGCATCGGCTTGAACGAGCGCCGCTCCCACTGCAGGTCGTCGAGGTCGAGCTCCCCGCCCGCGTGCGCGTCGCTGGCCGTGGTCACGACGCGGCCGCCCTCGAGCCGGTCGAGCAGCAGCTGCGTGAGCAGGAACGGCGCCAGGTGGTTGAGCGCGAGCGTCTGCTCGAAGCCGTCGGCGGTCGCGCGGCGCTGCGTGAACATCGCCCCGGCGTTGTTGGCCAGCACGTCGATGCGCTCGTAGCGCTCTCGGATCTCGGCCGCCAGCCGCCGCACCTCGTCCAGGCGCTCGAGGTCGGCCACGTGCTCGCTGACCTGCGCGCCGGCCGCCCGGGCCGCCTCCGCGGTCTCGGCGACCCGCTCGGGGTCGCGGCCGACGAGGGCGAGGCCGGCGCCGCGCTGCGCGAGCTGGACGGCGGCGGCGTGGCCGATCCCGCGGGTGGCGCCGGTGAGCAGGACGAGCGGCATCCCGTGGGCAGGCTACTGGCGCACGCGTAGCCGATGAGCTACAGTAACCAGCTCATGGCGGACCACGTCTCGGTGCGCGAGCTGCGCAACCACACCGCGGAGGTATTGCGCCGCGTCGAATCGGGCGAGCGTCTGCGCGTGACGGTCGACCGCCGGCCGGTCGCCGAGCTCGCCCCGCTGCCGGCGCGCGATGCCTGGGTGCCACGGGAGCGAGTGCTCGGCACCTTGGTCCAGGCCGACGCCGCGCTGCGCGCGGACTTGGGCGAGGCGCTGCCCGACACCGTCGACGAGCTGTGAGAGGGGTCCTGGACACGTCGGTGTTCATCGCGGACGAGCAGACTCGCCCGCTGGCCGCCTGGATGCTGCCCGACCAGGCGGCGATCTCGGTCGTCACGCTCGCCGAACTCGAGCTGGGCGTGCACCTGGCGGCTTCCGAAGCGGTGCGTGGTCGGCGCCTGCGCACACTGCAGGCGGCCCAGACCACCTACGTCGGGCTGCCCATCGACGCCGCCGTGGCGTCGGCTTTCGCCGAGCTGGTCGCCGGCGCTCGCCGGGCCGGACGGCGCCCGAAGGTCCAGGACACCTGGATCGCCGCCACCGCGCGGGCGCACGGGGTCGCCGTGTACACCCAGGACAGCGACTTCGACGAGCTGTCCGTCGATGTCGTCCGGGTGTGAGCCCGTGTTCGCGGGCAAGACGGCGATCGTCACCGGGGCCGCCACGGGGATCGGGGCGGCCACCGCGCGCCTGCTGGCCGAGCGCGGGGCGCGCGTGCTGGCCGTCGGGCTCCAGCCGGAGCGGCTGCGCGAGACGGTGGCGGCGATCGACGGCGCCGTGGCGTTCGACGCCGACGTGTCGGACCCC
Organism: Solirubrobacteraceae bacterium; assembly: GCA_025935735.1. The sequence goes on from JAICUS010000480.1 coordinate 2,153, forward strand.
GCGCAGATCGAGGCGGTGGCCGCGCGGGCGCAGGAGGCGTTCGGCGGCGCGGACATCCTGGTCAACAACGCGGCGGTCTACCCGCTGGGGCCCTGGCACGAGGCCGACGCCGCCGAGTGGGACGCGGTCTACGCCACCAACGTGCGCGGCTACTTCCTGCTGGCCAAGGCCGTGCGACCGCAGATGCTCGCGCGCGGCGGCGGCGCGATCGTCAACGTGGCCAGCGTCACCTTCTACTGGGGCGAGGCGCTGCTGGCGTCCTACGTCGCCTCCAAGGGCGCGGTGATCGGCTTCACCCGCGCGCTGGCCCGCGAGGCCGGACCGGAGGGCATCCGGGTCAACGCGGTCGCGCCCGGCGCGTTCCCGACGGCGGCGACGGCGATCCACGCCGACCAGGAGAAGCTGTGGCGCACGACGCTGGAGATGCAGTCCTTGAAGCGCCGCGGCGAGGTCGAGGACGTCGCGCGGGCGATCGCGTTCTTCGCCGGCGAGGACAGCCGCTTCGTCACGGGCCAGACGCTGCTGGTGGACGGCGGATGGATGCGGGGGTGACCACCACGTCCTCGCCCTCCACGGTCACGTCGTAGCGGCGGATGCGGATCTCCGGGTAGGCCAGGCAGCGCCCGGTGGGGATGTGGTACTCCAGGCCGTGCCACGGGCAGGCGATCACCTCGCCCTCCATTGCCCACTCGCGCGCCCAGCCGGTGTCGGCGCCCGCGACGAGCGTGCCGGTGACGATCCGGCCCTCGCACAGCGGACCGCCCTGGTGCGCGCAACGGTTGGCCAGCCCGTACAGGCGGCCGCGGATGTTGAACACGCCGACCTCGCGCCCGTCGACCTCGACCACCCGGTGGGTGCCGGGCGGGAAGTCAGCGAGCGTGCCGACGACCGTCACGGTCGATCCCGAACAGCGTGAGCGCGTTCTCGCCGAACACCTTGGCCCGCTGCGCGTCGTCCAGCGGCACCTGGTCGAGCTTCATCGGGTGGTCGAAGTCGTGGTGCGGCCAGTCGGAGGCGAACACCGTCGTGTCCTCGCCGTCGTAGAGCTCCATCAGCGTCACGATGTCCTTCAGCCGCTGCGGCTCCTCGATCGGCTGCGTGGCCACGAAGATGCGCTTGACGTAGTGGCTCGGGCGCTCGGTGAGGAACGGCACCTCGCGCCGGCGCTCCACGTACTCCTTGTCGAGCCGGTTGCACACGAACGGCATCCAGCTGATCCCGGCCTCGGTCACGCCGATCCTCAGCTCCGGGAAGCGCACGACCACGCCCGTGGAGATCATCGAGATGACGTTGGCGATGATCGAGAACGTGTGCGACGTGGAGTGGCGGGCGAACTCCGTGTCGAAGCCATGGTTGTTGAACGGGAACACCGGGCTCGTGACCGTGACCGCGTGCAGCAGCACCGGCAGCGCGGCGTTCTGGGCGGCGTCGTAGATCGGGTCGTAGCGGCGGTGGCCCCACAGCGGGTCCAGGCCGGCGCACGGCAGGTAGACCGCCACGGCATGCTCGGCGTGCTTCTCGATCTCCCGCGCGGCATCCTCCGGGTCCTGCGGGCAGGCGACGATCGCGTGCAGCAGCGCCGGATGCTTCGACGTCCACTCCTCGCGCAGCCAGGCGTTGTAGGCGCGGGCCAGCGCGGCGGCGTAGTCGGCCTGCGGCAGCACGGCGAGCTTGAGCAGGTGGTCGGGGAACAGCACGGCGAGGTCGACGTGGATGGCCCGCAGCTCGGCCACCATCTGCTCGGGCGTGTGCACCATCCGCGCGGCCTCGTGAGCGGAAGGGAAGCGGGCGGTCAGCGTGCCGTCGCCGCCGGGCGAGAAGCCGGGGATGTCCAGGTAGCGCTCCGGCACGTCCTTGACGGCCTCCAGCGCGACGTCCCACGGCGGGTCGATATACGGCGCGAGCGCCCCGGGGCTCTCGTGCGCGTGCACGTCGGCGTCGACGATCAGCAGCTCGCTCAGCGGCGTCCGGGCCATACCGGCATGATGCCAACCCGTGACCGTGATGGAGGTGGCCGCCGGGATACACCGCATCGAGGGCGACCTCGGCGAGCGCTACGTCTGCCAGTACCTGGTCAGCGGCGGCGAGCGGACGCTGCTCGTCGACACCGGCCTGCGCGACATGCCGCGCACGGTCATCGCGCCCGCGGCCGGGCGCGTCGACCTGATCCTCGTCTCGCACGCCGACGTCGACCACTGCGGCGGCGACCGGCTGGCCCGCGAGCTGTGGCCGGACGCGCCGCTGGCCTGCGGCGAGGCCGACCGCGCGTGGATCGAGTCCAACGACGCGATGCTGGCCGGCAACTACCTCTGGTACTCCGCGTACGGCTTCGGGCCATCCGCCGACGACGTCGCGTTCCTGCGCCGCGAGCTGGGCGGCGACGCGCCCGTCGACCTCGGGCTGCGCGGCGGCGAGACGCTGCGCCTCGGCGGCGACCGCCGGCTGGAGGTGCTCCACCTCCCCGGCCACACGCCCGGCCACCTCGGCCTGTGGGACGCGTCGACCGGCGCGGCGATCGTCATCGACGCCGTGCTGGGCGACGGCGTCTGCGACCGCGCCGGCAACCGCCTGATCCCACCCCGCTACTACGACGCCGCGGCCTACGAGG
>JAICUS010000561.1 GCA_025935735.1 Solirubrobacteraceae bacterium
CCGACGTGCTCGAGCGCATCGAGGAGCTGGCCCGCGAGTACGACCTCATCGTGGCCAACGTCTTCCACGCCGGCGACGGCAACCTGCACCCGCTCGTGTGCTACGACGGCCGCGTGGAGGGCGACGCCGAGCGGGCCGAGGAGCTGTCGGGGCTGATCCTCGACGCCTGCCTGGACGCGGGCGGGTCGATCACCGGCGAGCACGGCGTGGGCGTGGACAAGAAGAAGCACATGCCGAAGATGTTCGGCGAGGAGGACCTCGACGCGTTCCAGCGCCTGCGCTGCGCGTTCGACCCGGCCGGGCTGGCCAACCCCGGCAAGGTCATGCCCACGCCGCGGCTGTGCGGCGAGGTCCCCGGCCCGTACCGGCAGCACCCCCTGGAGGCCGCCGGCTTGGCGGATCGCTTCTAGTGCGTCCCGAGACCGTCGAGGAGGCGGCGGCGCTGCTGCGCGAGCTCGGCGCGAAGGGCCAGGCGGTGCGGCCGGTGGGCGGCGGGACCAAGCCCTGGGGCCCGCGGGGCGACGAGACGCCGCTGGAGACCGGCGCCCTGAACCGGATCCGTGAGCACAACGTGGGCGACTTCACGGCGGTGCTGGAGGCGGGGACGCCGTTCGCCGAGGCGCAGGCGACGTTCGCCGAGCACCGCCAGCGAATCGCCTGGGACCCGCCCGACCCCGGCGGCGCCACGATCGGCGGCATCATGGCGACGGGCGACTCCGGGCCGCTGCGGCATCGCTATGGCGGCGTGCGCGACCTCGTGGTGGGGGTCACCGTCGTACTGAGCGACGGCACCGTGGCCAAGGCCGGCGGCAAGGTGATCAAGAACGTGGCCGGGTACGACCTGGGCAAGCTGTTCGCCGGCTCGTTCGGCACCCTGGGGCTGATCGCCTCGGTCGCCGTGCGCCTGCATCCGCTGCCCGAGGCCACGGCGACGGTGACGGCGCGCGCGGAAGATCCCGACGAGTTGCTCCGCGCCGTGGTCGAGTTGGCGAAGCGGCCCCTGGAGGCCGACTGCTTCGACGCGCAGTGGGAGCGCGGCGGGCCGGGTTGGCTGAGCCTCCAGTTCTCGGGCGCGACGGCGAGCGAACAGGCCGTCCACGCCTCCGAGCACGTGCCGCTGCGCTGCGTGACGATCGACGAGGACGACGACTGGTCCGCGCACCGCGGGCTCCAGCGCTCTCCCGCCGGCGCCGTGCTGAAGGTCTCCGGGCGGCCCACCGACCTGCCGGACGTCATCCGCGCCGCCGACGCGGCCGGCGCCACCGTGGTCTCGCGCGCCGTGCTCGGGCTCTCGTGGCTGGCCTTCGCGCCCGCCGACGACCTGGCCGAGCGCGTGGCCACGGTGCGCCAGGCGCTCGCCCCGCGCGCCTGCACGGTGCTGGACGGCGCCGAGCGGGTAGGCGAGCAGTGGCCCGGCGCCGGCGGCGCGCAGGTGGTCATGGAGCGGCTGAAGGCCCGCTTCGACCCCGCGCGGATCTTCCGGCCCGGCGCCTTCGTGGGAGGCATATGACGACCGCCTGGGACGAGATCCATCCGCCGCCGCTGGACCTGATCCGCGACTGCGTGCACTGCGGCTTCTGCCTGCCCACCTGCCCGAGCTACGCGGTGTTCGAGGAGGAGATGGACTCGCCGCGCGGCCGCATCCTGCTGATGCGGATCGGCCACGAGGAGGGCGAGGAGATCTCGCCGGAGATGGTCACGCACTTCGACCGCTGCCTGGGCTGCATGGCCTGCGTGACCGCCTGCCCGTCCGGCGTGCAGTACGACAAGCTGATCGAGCGCACCCGGCCGCAGCTGGAGCGCTCGGAGGCGCGGTCGTGGCGCGAGCGGGCCTACCGCAAGGCGATCTTCGCGGTGATGACCCACCCGGGCCGGCTGCGGGCGCTCGTGCCGGGTTCCAAGCTGGCACCCAAGCTCGCCCCGCTCGCCCCCACCGAGCGGCTGAAGACGCTCTTCTCGCTCGCGCCGCCGGCCTCTCCCCTGGCCGCGGTCCGGCGGCTCCCGCGGGTCAAGCCGACGAAGGCGCCCGCGCGCCGCGGGACCGTGGCGTTCATGCAGGGCTGCGTCCAGCGGGTGTTCTTCGGCGACGTCAACGCGGCCACGGTGCGGGTGCTGAGCGCCGAGGGCTGGGAGGTCCACTCCCCGCGCGCCCCGCGCTGCTGCGGCGCGTTGCAGCTGCACTCCGGCCACGAGGAGGAGGCGCTCGGGCTGGCGAAGGCGACGATCGCCGCCTACGAGCGCTTCGACACGATCGTGACCAACGTCGCCGGCTGCGGGTCGGCGATGAAGGACTACGGCCACCTGCTCTCCGACGACCCCGAGTGGGGCGAGCGGGCGGGCGCGTTCTCGGCCAAGGTGCGCGACGTCCACGAGCTGCTGGCCGAGCACGAGCCCCAGGCCGTCCGGCACGAGCTGCGGATGCGCGTGGCCTACCACGACGCCTGCCACCTCGCGCACGCCCAGCAGGTGCGCTCGCAGCCGCGCGAGCTGCTGCGCGCCGTCCCCGGCCTGGAGCTGCTCGAGCCGGCCGAGTGGGAGCTGTGCTGCGGCTCGGCCGGGATCTACAACCTGCTGCAGCCGGAGGCCGCGGACAAGCTCGGCGCGCGCAAGGCGGACAACCTGCGGGCCACCGGCGCCGAGGCGATCGCCGCCGCCAACCCAGGCTGCGCGCTGCAGATCGCCCGCCACCTCGACCTGCCGATCCACCACCCGATGACCCTGCTCGATCTGTCACTGAGAGGAGCCACCCCGTGAGCCGCCTGGACGCCGCCCCGCCGCCGGACTCCAAGCTCGAGACGATCCTCTCCGCCGGCGCGCTGGACTTCCTGGCCGAGCTGCACGGGCGCTTCGGCGCGCGCCGGCAGGAGCTGCTGCAGGCCCGGGCGGAGCGCGGCGCCCCGCGCGGCTTCCTCGAGGAGACGGCGGAGATCCGCGAGGGCGACTGGCAGGTCCCGCCGCCCCGGCCCGACTACGAGGACCGCCGCGTCGAGATCACCGGCCCGACCGACCGCAAGCTGGTCATCAACGCGCTGAACTCCGGCGCCAAGGGCTTCATGGCCGACTTCGAGGACGCCAACAGCCCGACCTGGCGCAACCAGGTCGAGGGCCACGTGAACCTGATCGACGCCGTCGAGGGCACGATCACCTACGACTCCTCCGACGGCAAGCACTACGAGCTGGTCGACGACCCGGCCACGCTGCTCGTGCGCCCGCGCGGCTGGCACCTGCCCGAGAAGCACCTGAAGGTCGACGGCGAGCCGATCGCCGGCGCGTTCATGGACTTCGGCCTGTACGCCTTCCACTGCGGCCGGCGCCTGGCCGAGCGCGACCGCGGCCTCTACCTGTATCTGCCCAAGATGGAGCACCACCTCGAGGCGTCCCTGTGGAACGACGTCTTCGTCTTCACCCGCGAGGCGCTCGGGCTGCCGCTCGGCCTCATCCGCGCGACCGTGCTGATCGAGACGCTGCCCGCGGCCTTCCAGATGGCCGAGATCATCCACGCGCTGGGCGAGCACTCCTACGGGCTCAACGCCGGCCGCTGGGACTACATCTTCTCGATGATCAAGTGCTTCCGGGACGAGCCGGACATGGTGCTGCCGGACCGCAACGACGTGAAGATGACGGTCCCGTTCATGCGGGCCTACACCGAGCTGCTGGTCAAGACCTGCCACGCGCACGGCGCGTTCGCCATGGGCGGCATGGCGGCCCTGATCCCCTCGCGCTCCGACGAGGCGGCCAACCAGCGAGCGATCGACGCGGTGCGCGAGGACAAGGTCCGCGAGGCCAAGGCCGGCTTCGACGGCACCTGGGTGGCGCACCCGGACGTCGTGGACACCGCGATGCAGGCGTTCGACGAC
>JAICUS010000539.1 GCA_025935735.1 Solirubrobacteraceae bacterium
CCAGCGCGACGCCGAGCAGGTCGCGGTCGATCTCGTCGGCGGCCAGCAGGTGCGCGACCGCGTTGGCCACCTGGACGCAGGCCGCCTCGGGGCTCGGGCAGACCAGGCCGGTCGGCCCGCCGTGGTGGTAGGAGATCGCCTTGACGACGTCGTCGGCGGGGTCGGACAGCCCGACCAGCAGCGCGCCGGCGGCCGCGTGGTCGAGCCCCAGCCGCTTGCGCTCGAGCGCCGCCCGGGGCGCGCCCTCCGGCGCGTCGCGCACGATGTTCTCCACCGCCTCGATCCCGAACGCCGCCGGCATCAGCAGCTTGCCCACGTCGTGCAGCAGCCCGGCCAGGTGCGCGGAGTCGACGTGGGCGCCCCGCAGCTCGGCCGTGGTGGCGGAGTAGGCGGCGACGCTGACCGCGTGCACGTGCAGCTGGCCGCGCGAGAGGTGCGCGCCGCCGGGGAAGCGCTCGAGGAAGCGGTACGTCTCGGCCTCCAGCGCGAGGCGGACGAGCCGGCGCCGGCCCAGCAGCGTGATCGCCTGGCGGATCGTCCGCGCCCGGATCGGCCGCGCGTTGGCCGCCGAGTTCGCGTAGCGCAGCAGGTTCGCGGAGAACGCCTCGTCTGACTCGACCACCGAGACCAGGTCGCCGGTGGTGGCGTGCGGGTCGTCCGCCAGCGTGCGGATGCGCGACACCGTCCCGCCCAGCACCGGCAGCGGGCCGATGCGGCGGAGGGCGTCGTGGACGCGGGTGTCAGGCTGCGAGCGGGGCATCTCGAGTCTCTTTTCGGCGGGGCCTTCCGGCTCCTTCAGCCGGAGTCGATGTCGAGCGCGTGGGCCACGTGCGGGCGGCCGTCCAGCTCCCAGGCGACGTCGACCTGGTCGTCGCGCCCGTAGGTGCCGATCCCGAACGCGCCGCGCAGCCACTGCCAGAACCCGAGCCGCCGGGCCTTGACGAGCTCGCGGCTGAACACGAGTCGCCCTTCGCGCACCTGGTAGTCGCGCCCCAGCTCCTGGCGCACGCCGTTGACGTAGACCGTGAACGGCTCCCGGACCCCGGCGGGCAGTCGCACGCGCGATTCCGCCATCTGTGCATCATCTCAGGCCTCCGCCGGAGCGGGGTCTACCCTGCGCAGCCGCCGTGTCCGCGCCGTATGTCATCCGCCGTTCAGACCGCGCGCGCCGCGTGCGGGTGAGCGTGGACGGCAGCGGGCAGGTCGAGGTGGTGCTGCCGCGCCGGGCGCCGGAGCGCCACGCGGCCGAGGCGGTGGCCGAGCTGCGGCCGTGGATCGAGCGCCGGCGCCGCGCGGTGGCTCGGGCGGCGGCCGAGGTGGGGCGCTCGCCGGGGACCGTGCCGTACCTGGGGTCGGTGCTGCGGCTGGAGGCCGAGCCGGGGCGCGCGCGCGTGCACCGGCGGGGCGAGGCGCTGCTGGTGCCGGCGGGCGATCCGCGGGACGCGCTCGAGCGCTGGTACCGGCGCCAGGCGCGCGCGGAGATCGCGCCGCGGCTGGACGCCGCGACCGCCCGGGCGGGCACGCGGTACACGAGGCTTACCATCCGCGGCCAGCGGACCCGCTGGGCGTCGTGCTCGTCCTCCGGCGCCATGTCGTTCAACTGGCGGCTGCTGCTGGCCCCGGCGCCGGTGCTCGACTACGTCGTCGAGCACGAGGTCTGCCACCTCGAGGTCATGGACCACTCGCCCCGCTTCTGGCGCCTGCTGGCCGCGCGGGCGCCCGACTGGCGCGTCCACTCGGCCTGGCTGCGCCGCTACGGCGCCACGCTGCACCTCTAACGGGCCGCGGCGAGCAGCTTCCGGACCTTGCGCCAGCGGCTCGTCTGGCAGCCGTCGGTGCGGGAGAACTTCGCGTCGATGGGCGTGCCGCGCAGCGTGCCCGTGACGGTGGCGGTCTCGGGGCCGCCGTAGATCATGCTGCAGGCGACGCCGGCCGGGGTGGGGGCGAAGTCGCTTCGCTCGAGGCGCTTTGTGGCGTCGCAGTGGGTGCCGGGGCAGCGCACCTTCACGCTGTGCGCGGGCCGGCCGCCGTTCCCATCGGCGTCCACCCGGACCATCAGGTCGGTGCCGCTGGGCGCCGCGGCGGGGGTCTCGCCGCCGCACGCCGCGAGCAGGGCGGCGGCGAGGAGCGGCAGCGCGAGCGAGCGCACGGGATCCAAGGTAGCTCGCGGCGCTCTAGGCGAGTGCCGCGCGCCAGGTGGTCAACATGGCCAGCGCCGGCTCCTCCACGCGCTCGCCCCACGCGAGGGCGCCGACCGGCTCGCCCCTCGCGTCGCGGGAGAGCGACCAGCGCCAGTTCACGTTGCCGATCCGGGCCAGCGCGCGCATCCCGCCGCCGTCGCCGCACAGCAGCCGGGCGAACTCGACTCGGGCCTGGGGGCGGTCGGGCTCGGGCACCGCGGCGGCGAACCAGTCGCGGCCGAGGAGGTCGTCGCCGAGCTCGGCGCGGGCGGTGGCGTTGGCCAGCTCGACGCGGCCGCGGGCGTCGAGGCCGACGACCAGCGCGTCCGCGCCGTGGAAGCTGTTCTGGCGGCGGCCGAGGTAGTGCGCGAGCTGGTTGCCGACCGTGGCGAACATGGCGGCGATCTCGACGTTGGAGTCGCGGGCGTCGGAGGCCAGCAGCTCGACGACGCCGAGGCACTCGTCGCCCAGCGCGATCGGGAACGCGGCGCCTGTGACCAGACCGGCGCGGACGGCGGAGGGCGGGACGTCGGAGCTCCAGGCCGGGCGGCGGAACGCCCACACGCGGCCGGGCAGGCCCTGGCCGGGCACGAAGGTCAGGTCGCGGGCGGCCAGCGCGAACGCGGCCACCGGCTGGCGGGCGGTCGGCGAGTGCCAGGCGGCGCCGCAGCGCAGCACGTCGCCCGCGGGCACCCAGACGGCGCCGAAGCTCCAGTCCAGCGAGCCGCCCAAGGTGGCCAGCACGCGGCCGAGCAGCGCGTCGGGCTCCAGGCCGGCCGCCAGGTGGTCGGCGATCGCCTGCTGGGCGCTCAGCAGCCGGTGCGCGCCGCCGACGCGGCGGCGCATGCGGGCCTGCTCGAGCTCGCGGGTCAGCGTCGCCGGCAGCGCGGCCGGGTCGACGACCGTGGGCACCGTGCCCGGCAGCCCGCGCACCACCGCGGCCAGCTCGCCCGGCCGGGTGTGCGGTGAGACGGCGACGAACGGCAGGTGCGGGTCGGTCAGCCGGACGAGCTCCAGCGCCTTGCGCGCCGGCGTCGCCCCAGCCTCCTCGCCGCCGTAGAGCACCACGTCCCAGCCGCGCCGCTGCAGGGCGGCCGAGAGCGCCTCCGGCCCGTACACCGGCACGGCGCGGACGGTCCAGCCGGCATCGTCCAGCGCGCGGTGCAGCAGCGCCGCGTGCCCGGCGGGGACGTCGACGAGCAGCGCGCTGATCGAGCGATGGCGGCTCACGCCAAGTGGATCGGCCCCGCGGGCGCGGGCTTGAGCAGGGCGACGACCTCGCGCACCCCACCCGAGAGCACGTCGTGCTCGAACGGCCGGCCGAAGCCCCGCATGAGGCGGAACGCGGCGCGGTTGTCGGCCAGCATCGTGCCGGCGATGCGATCGATCCCGACGCGCCGGGCGCGCCGGGCGAGCTCGTCGGCGAGCCGGCGCCCGAGCCCCATCCCCTGCCACGGATCGCCGACCACGACGGCGATGTCGGCCGTGTCCGGCGACACCCGCACGCAGCGGGCCACGGCGATCAGGTGCGACGGACGGTCCGCGTCCACGGCGACCAGCGCGATGTGGTCGTGCTGGTCGACCTCGGTCAGATAGCGCAGCTCCGCCTGACTGAAGCTCACCTTCGGGCTCATGAAGCGGCGGAACGCGGTCTCGGGGCTCAGCCGGCGCAGCCCCTCCACCAGGAGGGGCTTGTCCTCCGGCGCGATCGGCCGCACGCCGACGCGCGTGCCGTCCGGGAGGGTGAGGAGCATGGTTGCAAATTACTACCCGCCCGCCCGGGGCCGCCAGTGGGGCTAGCCGCCCCTTAAGGGCCGGCTATCGGCCGTCCATTGGGATGTAGTCGCGCGTGCGGTCGCCCGTGTAGATCTGGCGCGGCCGCGCGATCTTCTGCTCCTTGTCCTGGATCATCTCCAGCCACTGGGC